>NZ_JBOZPS010000022.1:0-76212 GCF_050849305.1 Shewanella sp. MF05960
GTGTGTCGGTTGCGGTTGCAGATGGGTTACCGGCGATATCAATCACCTGTGCGGTGACATCAACATCGGTTGCGCCAGCGGTCACAGGGACTTCAACATCAAAGCCATTATCCAGCATGTCTTGAGTGACAGGGCCGTTAAATAATTCAGTGCCGTTGCCGTCGGTGACAATCAAGGTGTCGCCCACTTGGGTGCCCGTCGCTAAGGTCACGGTCGCGGTCACAGTGCCGTCAGTACCAATTTCATCGCTGTTAAAGATACCGTCAGTGCCCATGCCGCTGAACTCAACAAGCGGTGCTGGTGACGTTATGTCAATAATTCCATCATCAGTATCAGTGGCAGAATTACCAGCAGGATCTGTAACTTCAGCAACGACTGTATAGTCGCCTTCAGCTAGCGGATCTCTTACGTCAACCTCGTAGGTTCCATCTGGCTGAACCGTTGTTGTTATCGTTTGTTCGTTACCTTCACTATCCGTAATAATTAACGTAACAGTACTGCCAACAGGTGCGTCAGTCGTACCAGTAATAGTTGGTGTTGTGTCATTTGTGAGAGCTGGTGCATCAACGGTAATAACTGGTGGAGTGGTATCTAAAATTGCAGAGTCGCTTCCTTCAGGTGATGTATTACCAGTAGAATCAACGATTACAGCAACAACTTCAATTTCTTCACCTTCACCAGGTGCAGGTAAATCGAGATTTACACTCCCAGTATCAATATCTTCTTGTGTTAATACAATTTCAATGCCATTGACAATAAGGGTATCACCGGCTTGAGCACCGGTGTTGTCCAAGCCGATAGTAACGTTTATTTCTGTCGCGCCATTGAGTTCTTCATTACTAATAAAACCATCATCATTAGTATCTGTATTAATAATAACGGTAGGAGCGCCGTCAGCAACTGGCGTGACTTCAATGGTTAACGTAGCAGTGATACCAGTATGGGTGGTGTAAGTGATCACTGGTACGCTGCCGTTCCAGTTTTCATTTGGTGTGAAGGTGTATGAACCGTCAGCGTTTAACACGATCACGCCATTTTCTAAGGTGACTTCAGTGCCAGCATCATAGCTTTGGCCGTTAACTTCGAAGCTCACTACGCTTAAATCTGAATCGACATCGCTGTCATTATCTAACACGTTACCGGTGGCAACGGTATCTTCAACAATGGTATTGCTGTCATTAACTAATACTGACGCATTATCAAGCGGCGTGACTTCAATCGTCAATGTCGCGGTAATACCAGTATTGGTGGTGTAAGTGATCACTGGTACGCTGCCGTTCCAGTTTTCATTTGGTGTGAAGGTGTATGAACCGTCAGCGTTTAACACGATCACGCCATTTTCTAGGGTAACTTCGGTGCCAGCATCATAGCTTTGGCCGTTAACTTCGAAGCTCACAACACTTAAATCTGAATCGACATCGCTGTCATTATCTAATACGTTACCGGTGGCAACGGTATCTTCAACAATGGTATTGCTGTCATTAACTAATACTGACGCATCATCAAGCGGCGTGACTTCAATCGTCAATGTCGCGGTAATACCAGTATTGGTGGTGTAAGTGATCACTGGTACGCTGCCGTTCCAGTTTTCATTTGGTGTGAAGGTGTATGAACCGTCAGCGTTTAACACGATCACGCCATTTTCTAGGGTAACTTCGGTGCCAGCATCATAGCTTTGGCCGTTAACTTCGAAGCTCACAACACTTAAATCTGAATCGACATCGCTGTCATTATCTAACACGTTACCGGTGGCAACGGTATCTTCAACAATGGTATTGCTGTCATTAACTAATACTGACGCATCATCAAGCGGCGTGACTTCAATGGTTAATGTCGCGGTAATACCAGTATTGGTGGTGTAAGTGATCACTGGTACGCTGCCGTTCCAGTTTTCATTTGGCGTGAAAGTATAAGAACCATCAGCATTTAACACGAGCACACCATTTTCGAGGGTGACTTCAGTGCCTGCTGGATAGGTTTCGCCGTTAACTTCGAA
The DNA here is from genome assembly GCF_050849305.1 of Shewanella sp. MF05960. NCBI lineage: Bacteria > Pseudomonadati > Pseudomonadota > Gammaproteobacteria > Alteromonadales > Shewanellaceae > Shewanella > Shewanella sp. MF05960. Next base: position 1,997 of record NZ_JBOZPS010000022.1, read on the forward strand.
GCTCACTACGCTTAAATCTGAATCGACATCGCTGTCGTTATCTAACACGTTACCGGTGGCAACGGTATCTTCAACAATGGTATTGCTGTCATTCACTAATATCGACGCATCATCAAGCGGCGTGACTTCAATGGTTAATGTCGCAGTAATACCAGTGTTGGTGGTGTAAGTGATCACAGGAACAGTGCCGTTCCAGTTTTCATTTGGAGTGAAAGTATAAGAACCATCAGTATTTAACACGATCACGCCATTTTCTAAGGTAACTTCGGTGCCAGCATCATAGCTTTGGCCGTTAACTTCAAAGCTTACGACACTTAAATCTGAATCGACATCGCTGTCGTTATCTAACACGTTACCGGTGGCAACGGTATCTTCAACAATGGTATTGCTGTCATTCACTAATATCGACGCATCATCAAGCGGCGTGACTTCAATGGTTAACGTAGCAGTGATACCAGTATTGGTGGTGTAAGTGATCACTGGTACGCTGCCGTTCCAGTTTTCATTTGGTGTGAAGGTGTATGAACCGTCAGCGTTTAACACGATCACGCCATTTTCTAGGGTAACTTCGGTGCCAGCATCATAGCTTTGGCCGTTAACTTCGAAGCTCACAACACTTAAATCTGAATCGACATCGCTGTCGTTATCTAACACGTTACCGGTGGCAACGGTATCTTCAACAATGGTATTGCTGTCATTAACTAATACGGACGCATCATCAAGCGGCGTGACTTCAATGGTTAATGTCGCGGTAATACCTGTGTTGGTCGTGTAAGTGATCACAGGAACAGTGCCGTTCCAGTTTTCATTTGGCGTGAAAGTATAAGAACCATCAGCATTTAACACGAGCACACCATTTTCGAGGGTGACTTCAGTGCCTGCTGGATAGATTTCGCCGTTAACTTCGAAGCTCACTACGCTCAATGCTGAATCAGCATCAGTGTCATTACTTAATACATTACCTGAAGCAATTTGGTCTTCGCCAACCGTTATTGCATCGTTGACTAAAATTGATGGAGAATCGTTTTCGCCTACACCTTCTTCCTGAATTACAGCTGTTGGGGCAGCCGCTTGTCCAGTTGTATCATAACCATTGTCAGCAAGTGTTTCGCTTCCATCACGTGATACTGCAACATAGCCAAAATCACCCTGGTTGGCAGTTGGGGCGCCAGCAGCGGTTTCAGGTAGTTCTGTTGTTGGATCTTCGCCTGAAGCGATAAGATCTTGTAGCGCTTCAATTTCATCTAAAGCTGTTTGATCTAAAACCTGATCCTCTGCGTTAAGAGCATTGGTAATCGTTTCATCTGTAGGCATATCTTCACTATTGAAAATAGTGCCATCATCAAAAGTAATGACGAAGTTTATGCTTTCGTCACTAGTCACAGTCGCTCCGGTTGGCACAATTTGGCCTAACTTAAGCTCAGTTGTTTGGTTATTGATGGTCATGACTACTTTGCCTTCAGAGGCAGAAAGTATCCCGTTTTGTGATGTTTTAATCGATTCCATTTGAAGCTCCCAACAGCTTTGATATTCAGGTAATTAATACGTAAGTATGCGTGATCTTGGTCAAAGTATTATGAATTTTAAATTAAAAATAATTTAACCGTAATCTAACAATTCTACCATGAATTAGGTATGTGGTCAATTTTTTGACGTCACGGTATGATTGCGTAACTAGTTGATTATTAGTTTATTAAATAGATATTTGTAATGATTAATATTGTAGAGTTTATCAGGGGTTAATGCTTTTACACGGTAAACGTCTTATCGGCACACATGAAATTTTCTGAATAAAAAACCCGCAAGGTAGCGGGTTTGATAACTATCTCGAAGTAAATTCATACTAAAGCATTACATAGAGATTGCTGCTTTACGGTAGCTTTGTGCTGCAGGAGTGTTTTCGCCTAATTGTTCTTGGATTTGTGCTAGTGCTAACCAGGCTTGATGTGACGGTGCAATTCTGCATACGTTTTGCCAATGGATTTTGGCTTGTTTAGCATCACGCTGTTGCATGGCCAGTTTTGCTAAGCACGTTTGATAGTCGGCATCATTCTCATGAGTGCTTTCAAGACGCTCGAGCAACTTACGTATTTCGCTATCATCTGCGCTGACTAAATCTGGCAAGGCGTTAAATAAGAGTGAGGTGGGCTGAGCTTTAAGTTGTTTGCTCAGTAGTTTTAAGGCTTTATCTTGGTGTTTAAATAGATTTAAACCATGAGCATAAGCCACTATCAATTCATCCTGTTTACGCTCAGCTTTACTTAACCAGTGCCAGCATTTTTCCAATTCAGCCTCAGACTCTTGGGCTGCATTGGTTAATAAAATTGCATTGGTTTGTGTCGCTAATCCTAGTTGCTCGCTATCGTTCAGTATTTTACGTTTCGCCACAATAGGGAGCAGTAGTTTAAGTGCTTGCCAGTCTTGTTGTTGTTGATACAAATCCACTGCTAGCCTTAAAACAGGGGCGCTACTTTTGCTGGTTGGGCTGAGCCTATCAACTATAGTTCTGGCCTTAACTAGATCACCTTGCTTAATAAAATAGCGTGCACGAGAGGTCTCTACCGCCGTTTTGGCAATAGGATTTTTCTCTGCTTGCGTTAAGTAGTGGTCGCGCGCTGTGGTTTTACCTTGATAGTGCGCCGCTCGAGCGGCAGCAAACAAGTTTAATAACGGTATTTCACCTTGCTGGGCACCTTTAGCCATTGCTGTTTCTGCTGCTGGCCAATCTTCTTCTGCGATAGCTAAAGCGCCAATAAGAGTCTGTTTTTTAGCCGTTTTTTGTCGCCATTTAGCGGGTAGGTAACGACTGCTTAAAATAATATTAAGCAGTAATACTAATAACCATTCCACTAATTGCAGTGCAAAATAAAAGAAAATTAACCCCACAACAGCGGCAACTAAACTGGTTTCAATTTGATATTCGCCAATCGCAATATAGACATAACCGCTTTGGCCAATAATGAGCGGACTGACACATAATCCAATTAAGATAAGCAACACATACACTAAGGTTTTAATCATTGTGCAAGTTCCTCCACTGGCATGATTTCACCATAGGTAACCAGCTGCTGAAGTAATGGAGATGCCTGGAATTTATTAAGAGTGATTTTCTCAACCTTTACTCTTGCAAGCTTATCTAATGCTTCAACTGTTTCCTTGGTTTTTGCATCTGTTAAATCAAAATATTGCTGTAACCATTTGTCAGCTAATGCAATAGATTGCTGATAATTAACGTGGTCAAATCGGTATAAAGACAGTTGTGCTTGAAGTAATTTATTACGGATGTTTTCCACTAAATACCACTGTTGTTCAGGGGATAAAAGTGGCTCTAAATCTGTGGTTCGTTTGCGAATAGTGACAAAGCCGTCCGTTAAATCATGCCAAGTGCGCACAAGGTTTTGTTGCCAATCGTCGATTGAATCTGTCATTGGCGGAGTCTCTGAATTTTCTTGGAAGTTCTCATTAACTCGGTTTAACGGCAGTAAGGTTAAGCCATTAATCACAGTGTCTAATTCGAAAATAGTATTGGTAATGTCGGTGGTTTTTAATGATTTTACTTTGTTAATGTCATCGGCAAGGGCTTTACGTAAGACCGTTAACGCTGGGTCTTTCATGGCACTAATACGTTCATCTGCAGACTGTAATAGGCCCATAGCGGTTTGCGGGTCGTTTTCTAACCACAATTTTCTGCCGGCCATGCGCACTAGGTATTCAGCTTCAGAGGCCATCCAATGATTAGGGCTACGCTGGGCGATAACTGCTACACGCTCTTGTAATAATTTATTTGATTGCTGAAGTTCAGCAAGCTTTGCATAAGCTTTAGTGTCATTAAGTTGTTGTTGCTCTAATGTCGAGAAGCGTTTGTTGCTTGTCATCTCAACTTGCTGTACTTCATACTTTAATGATTGATTTTGTTTAGCTTGTGCAGTAATTGTTTGCTCTAACTGAACTTGACCACTGTCTTGTTTATCGAGTTGCAGATAAATCCAATAACAAGCCACGATAGCTGCAATGCCAATAATTAAACTCAATAATACGCCAAGCCTTATCCACCAAGAGCTGGCTTTGGTTTTACGGCGTTGATTGTTCATTTGGGTATCGTTATTCTGAGCGTTTTTATTTTTTTTGTCAGTTGACGATGGATTGGGGGTATTGCCTTTTTTGGCCACAGCCGGCTTCTCAACAGGGCTTGGTGTTGGAGAAATGACTTTCTCGTCCTGATTTGCTGGCGAATTTGGATCTTTTTTATTGTTTTCCATGAACAGTCCTTGAAAGCAAAAATACAACCAATAAAAGCAATATTAATTAATGCATGTCGATGCTACATAACAATATCATAACAAATTTAAGCCCAAGCTCGTAAGTGTTGCTTGAGTATTTGCTCCATTTGCATTGGTAATATGGCTTAATCCCATTGCTTTTGCTTGCATTTCGACACGATTACTAGGGACTATGATATGACATGCGCGTAGCCATGCAAATGATTCTTTTGGTACAAGGTCGACTAAGTTGGATAATATTTCACCGCTAGTGACCACAATGGTATCAATACCAAATGATTTCCATTGCTGGCAAATGTCATGTCCATTAAGCGCGGGTGCGATGCGTTGATACACTTGCCAGTAGTCAACTTGGGCACCGCGTGCGGTTAGTTGCGCGGCCAATTCCTCTCGGCCACCGACGCCACGTACAATAACGAAGGTTTGATTTTCGACATTTTGCAGTTGCGGTAAAGACAATAACCCTTCGCTGTCTTGGCTTGTATCGGGTGAGGTATAGGCATGAATGTTAAACTGCGCAAGGCTGTCTGCGGTCGCTTGGCCTACAGCAAAGTAATGGCAGTGTTGTGGAAACTGTTGTCGTAGTTTTTGTGCGGAAAAATCGACTGCATTAGTACTAATAAACAGTAAGTTGTCGGTATGTTTTAAGCTTGAGGAGTCGAGTTCCTCAGTGGTTTCGGCAACCACTAAAAGGGGAGTAACAAAGTAGGCAACATCGCTAAGCGAGAGTTGCTCCTCCATTGCTTGATTGCGCCCGAGCGGGCGCGTTAGCAAGACTTTCATCGTCTGTTATCTTGATGAGCAAAAATTAGCTGGCATAAACAGCATCTAAAATAGTTTTAGCACCGCGACTTAATAAGTCATCTGCCAAAGCTTGGCCCAAACTGACCGCATCAGTTTTAAGACCCGACACTGTGCCAGTAATAATTTGGCTGCCATCAGGGTTACCCACTAATCCGCGTAGGGTTAACTTGTCACCTTCAATTTCAGCAAAAGCGCCAATAGGTACCTGGCATCCGCCTTCTAAGCGGGTGTTCATCGCGCGCTCTGCAAGCACTCGGTAGCGAGTTTCTAAGTGTTCAAGTGGGGCTAATAGCGCCTTAACACGTGCGTCATCAGTACGACATTCAATACCGACTGCACCTTGGCCATTTGCTGGTAATGATTCTTCAGCAGAAATAAAGCTCGCAATACGGTCATTAAGTTTTAAACGAATAAGCCCAGCAGCAGCAAGAATAATGGCATCATAGTCGCCACTGTCGAGTTTGGCTAAGCGCGTACCTACATTGCCACGCAAGTCTTTAATGACTAAATCTGGGCGTGCAGCACGAATTTGACATTGACGACGTAAGCTTGATGTTCCGACTACAGCGCCTTGTGGTAATTCGCTGATTGTTTTGTAGCTATTTGAAACAAATGCATCGCGAGGGTCTTCACGTTCACAAATCACTTGTAAACCCAAACCGTCTGGGAAATCAACCGGCACGTCTTTCATAGAATGCACCGCAATATCGGCACGATTTTCTAGCATAGCGACTTCAAGCTCTTTAACAAACAAGCCTTTGCCACCCACTTTAGCCAATGGCGTATCTAAAATAACATCGCCTTTTGTGCTCATAGGTAGCAGCTCAACCCGCAAACCAGGGTGAATACGTTCTAGCTCAGCTTGCACAAATTCTGCTTGCCACATAGCCAGTGGACTTTTACGTGTTGCAATACGAATTACATTTTCAGACATAGTAGTAGATCCAAGTCAGATAGCCTTAGTTAAGCTAATGCTATCATTGCCCACGCTTTGATGTAACAAATCGATGCTAATTGTTTGAAGTCTGTAGCGCTTATTTACCTTGTTTACATGCATTTAGTGCGAGACAAATTGACACTTAACGCTACAACGATCACAGTTTTGGTAAAATTGTGATGTTCAATCTACTGTAGTTAGTGATAAATTCGAATTATCAAAATTAAAATTGTTAACTCGCAATGTATACATTTAACGTACAGTTATAAGGAAGTAAGCTTTGACTATCGTCACAGCATGTCATCAACAGGAATTAGCACAGCAATTAAATCGTATTCGAGTGGCTCGAGTGCTCAGTGTGCTGCCTCAAATGCAACAAGCATTATTTCATCTCATTCCATTGATGTTGCAAGTTAATCATCCTGATTTGCCTGGCATACTTAACCCTAAAACACCTTGCGGTATCGATTTTTTCTCATTACCAGATCACGCTATTGAAGCTTGTCATGCAATGTCATTGGACGTTCCTGCTGTTATTGAGGCGCACTCAACTGCTTTTGAAGGTGTTTACGCCATGGGCAGTACGGCTAGTTTTGGCCAAAACCCCAAGAGTGATATTGATGTGTGGCTGGTGCATAAAAGTCATCTTACACATGCTGAACTCGCTCTGCTTAATGATAAAAATAAATTGCTGACAGACTGGTTTGCTGGTTTTGATTTTGAGGTCAATTTTTACCTTGTTCATCCGATGCAATTTCGTGACTCTAGTGCATTTGAAAGTAGCCAATCATTAGGTTTGGAGCACAGTGGCACCAGCCAGCATTGGTTATTGCTAGAAGAGTTTTATCGTTCACATATTTGTTTAGCAGGTAAAACCGTTGCGTGGTGGCCAAGCGCCACCCAACAAATAACCGAGCAATATCCGCATTTACTTTATTTAGGTGATATTAACTCTCTCCCTGCAGCAGAATATTTTGGTGCATCATTATGGCAGTTATATAAAGGCTTAAATAAACCACACAAAGCATTATTAAAGGTTTTGTTATTAGAAACCTACGCGTCGGAATATCCCAACACCACGCTCATTACTCAACAACTTTGGCAGTTGTGCGAGCAGCAAAACTTTAGCTGCGATAACGATGCTTACTTATTGCTCTATTATCGCATTGAACGTTATTTACTGACTCAAGAGGACGACAATCGTTTAGAGATTGTTAGGCGGTGTTTTTACCTTAAATCTGGGGTCATGCTGTCACAGCAACCCATCTCAGAAGAACGTGATTGGCGCATTAATAAAATGCGTCATTTAGTCAGCCAGTGGGGCTGGAGTCCAGGCCTTATTGCCACGTTAGATAGCAGCCCTTATTGGCATTCAGGGCAATTAAAATGGTTTAACCAGCAATTAAGCGAATTATTATTAACGAGTTATAAAAACCTGTTGCAGTTTGCCTCTAAGCAAGCGTTAAGCGACCGTATGCGTGTTGAAGAACTGGGTTTACTTGCGCGTAAGTTGCACTCATCGTTTAGTGATGATGACCATATTTTACAACCGCTTAATCGGTTATGGAGCTTATCGACGGCAGAGAAGGTGTTGGTGGTACGTTATTGTGATGCCGCCTCGCGTTTTTACTTATATCGTCAAGCTCAAACCCAAAGTTTAGAGTCGTTAACGGATGCTCGAGCGTCTTTTGTTGGTACCAATGCTAACCAAGTGATCCATGACGCTGACAATGTTTGTAGCCTTGTAGCTTGGTCTGTTTTGAACGGGCTTGCCACGCTAGATACCCAATGGGCTCAAGTCGGCAGAGGTTCTCACCGTGCTGACAAATTGGCGTATTTGAGTCATAAATTAATCCCGATGTTAAATAATGTGCCTATGGTGTCTAAGCGGCATTTATGTGAGCCATGGTTTTATCAAAAAATTATATTCGTGGTGAATGTTGATGATGACCCAACCGTAAAATGGCAGGGACAAGAATTGATGTTCGATTACATCGACTTGAATGTCTTGTCATTTGGGCGTGATAAAATCAACATGCTGTCTTCTGTTGCTGTGGTGTGTTTAAACAGCTGGGGAGAGTGGCAAAGTCACCGTTTTAATGGCGATACTGCATTATTGGAAGCTATCTCGTTTGTGATTTTAGGCCTAAAACGCTCAGATGATAAAGTCGATTTGTCTGTAATAAGTTGCTCTGCAAAACTAAAGCAGCCAATATTTAACCAGCTTAAAGTCTTGTTGTTACGTTGCTATGGCTTGATGAAAAAGGTGAGCCAAACAAGCACGTTAATGCACCAAATCACCATTGGTGAAAACAGATATGGGATGTACTTTAATTCATTGGGCATGATGTATCGTAAAATTGATACTGCAGTAAAAAAAGATCTGGTTGAAAACTTGGTCTTGGCAAGGCCTGAGCTCATCGATGACCCTTACGCCAGCGTACCTTCGATTATTCAACAGTTTGTTGCCACAGGCGCTAAGCAATATTTTTTGCGTGAACGTAATGACATACTCGATGTGTTTATCGTTGATGAGAATAACCAACTAACACAACTGCAATATCCGCATACAAGCATGAAAGAGTTTGTCGGTAAAGAAAGTCACTTATATGTGTTTAACGAGAAAAAACAGCGTTTACCGGTATTTAATATGCCGCAGTTTTTTAAACTGACTCGCATAGAAGGTGTGTTGCAGGTATTACCGTTTGGATTGTCTGATGACGAAATGGGCTCAGCTTTTTAGGTGTGATTAACGTTGCTGATGTGGATGAAAAATATATGGGCTCAGTGTAAGTGCTAAGCCCATTTATTGGATTTTTAAGATTTAATATCTAACTCAATACCGCTTTGCTTTTTGATGGCATCAATCACAAAGGGCATAAACTCTAGGCCGTTACGAGTGTCTAGCCATTTACCATCAGTGTAATTGAAGTGGAAACCGCCAAACTTTGTCGCAATCCAAATCTCATGAAGCGGCTCTTGTTTGTTGATCACTATCTGTGAGCCATCTTCAAATGCCAGTTGTAACACGTTACCGCTCGCATCAATATCGACATCGGCATCTTGGTCGTCAATTGCTCGTTCGACTGCGTTGTCAATCTCGCCAAACATTTCATCTGCTAATCGATGAAACTCAGTATCTGTCATAGTCATGCATTTCTGTCCTTTGCTTTCTGCGTTATGAATGCGATTATAAGACCATTATTCACTAGATGCACAGATGTTGAGAAAAATGAGACTGCTTTTATTTATTATGCTTGCTAGCCTATTCGTAACCGCATGTGGTCAAAAAGGGGTTTTATACAAAACACCGGAACCTGTGGCCAACAAAGTTGCTTCGCAACCAGTAAGCACCAATGTGCCTGATAAAGCAGAAACGACTGAACAACAACCCTCAATATCACAACAAGAATAGCTTTTATAAGGACCTGCATTTTGGATTACTTTTCATATCAAAGTGATGCTTTATTCGCCGAAGAATGCGATGTAGCACAGCTAGCAAAGAAACATGGCACCCCGTTATATATTTATTCTCGCGCCACGTTAGAGCGCCATTGGCATGCATTTAACAATGCAGTAGCCGATCATCCTCATCTTATTTGCTACGCAGTAAAGGCTAATTCAAATTTAGCAGTATTAAATGTGCTGGCTCGTTTAGGCAGTGGTTTTGATATTGTGTCTGGTGGTGAGCTGTCTCGCGTATTGCAAGCTGGCGGCGATCCTAAAAAAGTGGTGTTCTCTGGTGTGGGTAAAACCGTTGCCGAAATGGAGCAAGCGCTGCAATTGGGCATTTATTGTTTTAACGTTGAGTCTAGCGCGGAGCTTGAACAGCTTAATGCCGTCGCTGAACGTTTAGGTAAAGTCGCGCCAGTGTCGCTGCGAATTAACCCAGACGTTGATGCTGGCACGCATCCTTACATTTCAACAGGTCTTAAAGAAAACAAATTCGGTATCGCGATGGAAGAAGCCGAAACCGTGTTTGCCCGTGCAGCGTCACTCGCGCACTTACAGGTAAAAGGGGTCGATTGCCATATTGGTTCTCAGCTAACCGAAATTAAGCCGTTTTTAGATGCTATGGACCGCATGCTAGCGTTAATCGATCGTTTAGCGAGTCAAGGTATTGTAATTGAACACTTCGACGTTGGTGGCGGCTTAGGTGTGACTTATAACAGCGAAACGCCTCCACATCCAGACGCTTATGCTGCGGCTTTGCTTGAACGTTTAGACGGTCGTTCGTTGAAGTTAATTTTTGAGCCTGGACGTGCCATTGCTGCTAACGCAGGTATTTTTGTTACTCAAGTGCTGTATTTGAAAGAAAACAGCGACAAACGTTTTGCAATTGTTGATGGCGCCATGAACGATCTTATTCGCCCATCACTTTACAGTGCTTGGCAAAATATTATTCCTGTACAACAAACAGATGCAGACAAGTTTGCTTATGATATTGTAGGGCCAGTATGTGAAACCGGTGATTTTTTAGGTAAAGACAGGCAGTTAGCGGTAAAAGCGGGTGATTTATTAGCCGTCCGTTCAAGTGGGGCTTATGGCTTTGCGATGTCATCTAATTATAATTCACGCCCACGAGTGGCCGAAATTATGGTTGATGGCGCTAAAGATGTGGTGGTGCGTCAGCGTGAAACCTTAGAGCAACTTTGGCAAGGCGAACACCTACTTCCGTAAATTCACTTGTTGTCGGTATAACGTTTTATAAGGAAACTTTCGTGATCCATTTCACCAAAATGCATGGGCTAGGTAACGATTTTATGGTCGTTGATGGCGTAACACAGAACGTGTTTTTTTCGCCTGAGCAAATTCGACGTCTTGCCGATCGTAATTTTGGGATTGGTTTTGATCAATTGTTATTGGTTGAGCCGCCTTATGATCCGGATCTCGATTTTCATTATCGTATTTTTAATGCCGACGGCAGCGAAGTTGAGCAGTGTGGTAACGGTGCCCGCTGCTTTGCTCGGTTTGTGCGAAACAAAGGCTTGACCCAAAAAAATAAAATTCGCGTGAGCACCAGTTCGGGCAAAATTACTTTACGTATTGAACGAGATGGCCATATCACCGTCAATATGGGCGTGCCCGTCACTGAGCCAAGCCAGATACCCTTTAAAGCCAAAAGAAGTGAAAAAACTTATTTGCTGCAAACGCCAATGCAAACGTACTTATGTGGTGCAATCTCAATGGGTAATCCTCATTGTGTCATTGAAGTGGAAGATGTCGACGCGGTCAATGTTGACGAAATTGGTCGCAGCTTGACCCGCCATGAACGTTTTCCAAAAGGCGTCAATGTGGGCTTTATGCAAATAGTAACGCCTAGCCATATCAAATTACGCGTGTATGAGCGTGGTGCAGCAGAAACGTTAGCCTGCGGAACCGGTGCCTGTGCAGCGGCAGCGATAGGGCAATTACAAGATAAACTCGATAAGCAAGTTAGGGTAGACCTACCGGGCGGCAGTTTAGTGATAAATTGGGAAGGCGAGGGCAAACCATTATGGATGACTGGCCCCGCTGAACACGTATACGATGGGCATATTCAACTATGAGTGACATTACCTCAGAAGCAGTAACTAAAAATGACATCAATGTCGACAGCGTGAGCAGTGCCAACGCGAAAGACATTAATACTCTCGGCCATGATTTAGGTGCAGAAATGCTCAGTAACATACAGGAACTTCCTTTTGATGAAGTGCTAATCCGCGAGTATTTATTGGATAATCCTGACTTTTTTAATCGCTATCCTGAACTGCTTATCGCGATGCGTGTGCCGCATGCAGAGCGCGGCGCGGTGTCGTTGGTTGAGCGTCGTCAAGAATTACTGCGACAACGCGTGAGCGAGCTAGAAGAAGAAATTACTTCGTTGATGAAAATTGCCACTCACAATGAAAAAATATTCAATTTTAATAATGAGTTATCCTTTAAGTTGCTGGCAAGTAAAGACTTAGGCGAGCTGCGACAAGCTTTGTCTGAAGGCTTAAAAGGTGAGTTTGGTTTTAGTCATGTCAGGTTGATTACGGTGCATGATATTGATAGCGAATTAGCCAATATTTGGCGTCATCGTTTGCAAAGTGGTTATTATTTTGGCCGCTTAACTCAGTCTGAATCATCGCGCTTATTTGGCCGCGAAGTTGGCTCTGTGGCCTTAACTAAGTTGTCTGATAACAACGGCCAGGTGATTTTTGCCATTGCCAGCAAAGACCCGACTCATTTCCATCCAGACATGGACTCATTGTTATTTAGCCAGCTACGCCATCTGTTAGACCATATATTACCGCAATTATAATTGAGGGCTCGCGCCATGAAGCAAACCGACTGGCAGGCGGTATTTAGCCAATATTTGACTTCTGAGCGGCAGTTATCGGCATACACAGTGCGTAATTATTTATTTGAATTACGCCGTGTCGCCACTCAATTGGGCGAAGATGCCGCCTTGATTAGCGTAACTCGAGAGCAGCTGCAATCTGTTATCGCAGGCTTACATCGTAAAGGGCTAAGTCCGCGCTCTTTGTCTTTGTGTTTGTCTGCGCTTAAACAGTTTTTCGACTTTTTACTCCACGAAGGTGCGGTAAAGGTTAATCCTGCCCATACGCTTAGCGCTCCTAAGCAAAACAAACCCTTGCCCAAAAATATGGATGTCGATGCGGTGAGTCATTTGTTGTCAATTGATGGCACCGACCCTTTAAGCCTGCGCGACAAAGCCATGATGGAGTTGTTTTACTCAAGCGGTTTACGTTTAGCGGAGCTCGCGAGCCTAGATTGTGCAGACATTAAGTTTGATCAAAGTGAAGTTAAAGTGACGGGTAAAGGCAGCAAGCAGCGCGTTGTGCCCATTGGCCAAGTTGCGCTATTAGCGATACAAACGTGGCTTGGATGCCGTGAACAATTACCTCTGGCAGAGGCTGGTGATGCTTTGTTTGTGAGCAGCCAAGGGAAACGTTTATCGCATCGAAGCATTCAAGCGCGTATGGCTAAATGGGGCCAAGAGCAGGCCATGTCAGTAAAAGTTCATCCGCATAAGTTGCGTCATTCGTTTGCAACTCATATGCTTGAATCAAGTCAAGATTTACGCGCTGTACAAGAGTTGCTGGGTCACGCAAACTTGTCGACCACACAAATTTATACCAGTTTAGACTTTCAACACCTTGCTAAAGTGTACGACGGCGCGCATCCAAGAGCGAAAAAAGATAGGGGAAAATAATGACATATCAACAACCAGCTGCTTCTATTACCCAGTATCAACGCCTACACCCTTTTAAAGCCATTAGTTTCGATTTAGATGACACCCTTTATAATAATCTTCCTTATGTTGTCCATGCGAGTGAACAATTATTTGAATTGATCAATCGTCGTTATCCGGCTACAACGGCGTGGAACAGCAACCAGTGGCAACAGCTTAAGCACCATTTATTTGCCTTAAAACCCGAACTTGCGCACGACACCAGTGCCGCGCGTTATGCCATGTTGCATCAGGGTTTATTGCATTTTGGTTACTCTGAAATAGACGCCAGTCAGGGTGCACAAGTGGGCATGGATTGTTTTCATCATCATCGCAGTGACTTTACTATCGCGCCTGAGGTGTTGGCCGTGTTGCAAACACTCGGGCAACACTATCCGTTAATTGGGATCACCAATGGCAATGTAGACGCCAAGCGCATTGGCTTACATGATGTGATGCAATTTGTACTGCACCCAGGCAACGGCATTAAAATGAAACCGCACAGTGATATGTTTACGTTAGCTTGCAAGCAGCTTGCGATTACACCTGCACAATTGCTGCATATAGGCGATCATCCATCGTCGGATGTTGCAGGGGCTAAAATGGCAGGGTGTCAGAGTGTTTGGCTTAACCCATGTATGCAACAACGGCACAAAAAAGCGCAAACAGTGTTACCGCATGTTGAAATTAATCAATTAGATTTACTGCTTGAATTACTCTAATTTACTGCTTGAATGACTTTAGCGTGCTGATTAAACAACCTTAATTTACGCTTATTAGAGCGTCAAAGCGATGTCGTAATGAATGATTTATTAATCTAATGCTTTGTGATTATTTGTGGTTCGTTGGCTTAAGGTGATTTCTGCTTTGAGACTCATTTGTTCAACTTGCTCACGGCTGGCATGCATATCGGCATCGCCTACGCGGAAATACGTGCCGCTGTAGGGATCGGTGCCAACATAAATGGGTCTGAGTTTTACATCAACACTCGGCACGTGAATACGGATGAGTTTTTTTGCCAAGATTTCGATTATTTGCACATCGGTTGGCGCTAAAATGTTGTGACTGATTTTTTTAGGGTCATTTAGAATGGTCCAAATTTCACTCAACATTGGCATAGGATTCACTATCCCTTCGATAGTAAATTGCCCTTGTTGTTCTTTCACGCCTAAAATGATCTCGCCGCCCAACGTGTTAGCAAATGCACTGTAGCTTTCCCACATGCCTTCGGGCAGTTTACCGTTGCCATCACGGCCGCCGGCTAATTTAAATTCTACCTGCGCAGACTCTTGTAAGTTGGCAATATCGTCTAAGGCAAATGTTGGGTAATGGTGAGGCGACATAAAGACTCCCTTGTTGCGATACTACGTGTTAATAATATTACTTTAAGAAGTTTCGCTAAAAAAAGGAAGTAAATCCGCAAGGGAGAGCACGGAGTTACTTCTTAAAATATACCGTTGGGGCTCGGTATAAAGCGGATAAAAAATACGTGAGTAGATTTGTTAAGCCACACTAGGCCACAACAGTGACCTCATTGTCTGCTTTGATTAATGGCGCAAGATTATATAGCCAGTGCTTTTGGGAAAAGCAGCGTATTCTCAACATCAATATGATTTTGTAAATCGGCATCAAACTCTGCCAATGTGCGATAACAGGTTTGCCACGTATTACATGCACCGGCAGGTGGCGTGTAATTATTCGTTAGACTTCTGATGGTATGTAATATCTGGTCGGCATTATCGTGCTCATGCAGCATCATATTAATGGGATTGCTAATGTGACCAAAACAGCCATGAGCAGGTTCGCCTAAGCTGAGTGATTTTATGGCTGGAAATAAAATGCGTTCTTCTTTCATTAAGTGTGGCATTAATTCGGCAATAAGTGCGTTAACAGCTTGTGCCAGTGGTTTGATTTCGCTGTGATCATCCCCATGTGCTCTAACCATTTTTTCAGTATATTCGGCTAATAATGGCGCCGTGTCGCGGATGTACTGATGGTGAGTCGCTTCAATATAATCAATTAAATCGATTAGCGATAACTGCTGTAATGCGGGTGACGCGTGTTCAGTTAACATCGTTTTTCCAAAGGTACACATAAGTTACATGTATATTATGTGCATCTTTAGAGGTTCTCAAATGTTAAAGTCAAAGTTGCTAGCTAACTCACATAAGCACGTTATTAATCGACAGCGCAGGTTTCATTGGCATTGAGTGTGGTTGTTAATACGTGGTTACTCACATTTTGCTTTACAAGCATACCGCCAACACGCAGCAAAGTAGTTTGCCAACACAGTAACCCGCGATGATCCATACTCGGTTGCGCTAAGGCTTGTGGCGTTAACCATTGCTTACTGACGAGGTCAAAACGATATTGTTGACCACTGGGTTCACTCGGCTGACCGTTATAACCAATACCTGAATAATTGTACGGGTTATCACTGCCCCCTAAAAAGACGATTTGACCGCCTTTTGGCGTCATAATACCAGTTGCTGCCATTCGGTAATGTGCTGTTGGCGCATGTGATTGGGTTTCGGTTTGCTTCGCAACTGATGAGTAGTGCGGCAATAATTGCCAATCAATGCGTAAGTGATTTTCAGGGCTGATTTCCCCAAATAAACACACTGGTGATGCCTGGTAACTACGACGTGCATTGATATTAGGCTGCACTTTGACCCCATCACACAGCACTAACTGATTACCGACTATGCCTACCGCTTGGCCAAACACCGCAGGTGCAGGGATTGGACTGGCTTGTGCCCACGTGTTGGTTTGGGTGTCATACACTTGGACTAAATTGACGTTACCGTCGTTGTGCCAGCCGCCAAACAGATAAATATAGCGTTGTTGGTATGTGGCGGCAGTGGTGTCATCTACAGCCACAGGCATGTCAGCAATACGCTGATAGCTGTTGGTACTGATGGAGTATTGATAGTTGTCTACAGTGCTTATTTCATCATGATTTTCTGCAACAGTATAACCGCCAAATACATATGCATGCTCTTTTATACCCACTGCAATAGCCGCTAAGCGACCAGAAAGCGGCGCCACATGCGGTACCGCTTTTATCGATTGCCAATGAGGATTGGTATTATCGATGGCTAATGCCCAGGCGAGATTATGTACATCTTGATAATCTTTATCTTTTCCTAGACCCATAAAGCTCAGTAAATACGTTTGTTTATTAGCATGCACCATGGCAACTGCGTTATTACTCACCGCCTGTGGTAAAGGTGCGATGTTGGTTGCAGCAAAAGTGGGTGTCGCGCCGAATAGAAATCCTAACAATATTAATATCGTACTATGACGTGGTGATGTAGTTGTTATATCACCAATATTGGAGATTGAAAGCTTAATCGAAAGGCGCAGGTGCGAAAAGATAAACTCGATTAAACGAGGCATGTATAAATCCTTCATATGTACTTTATTAGCTTGATAATAGTGTAAACCAAGTTACGGTTTAACACCTATTTCTATGTGTATTCAAATGGTTTTCAATATGAAATGGGGAGTTTATTGAGATTGTAATAGCGAGATTACAGGTGCTATTTCATTTATGTTGGTAAAAATAATAACAAGTAACATTTGTATATGAACTTGTATTTAGGCCGTCTCTGTTAAGAGAGTTTTTAGACAGTGTTAATCCTTCAAAAGTTGAAATTAGTATACCAAACATTACATTTACAACAGTTTTAAATACAATGCTTAAGTGTTTGGTTCCTTGTGTAATTAAAAACAAAACGGGCTTATCATTGCTGATAAGCCCGTTTCATTACAATCACTTAGACGTTAAGTCTTAGTTCATGCCGTACAATCACTTTTAGTGTTTTTCGTTGTTTGCCTTACTTTTCCTAAGTTTACATAATGTATTTCAAAACATAGGCTTACATCATATTTTTGTTGTATGTTGTTTATCTATGTTTAGGGTTAGACTATCAAGTGTGTGCCCCCATGCGTGCCCCCCTGAGAGGAAATATGAGTGGTAAAGGAAAACTAACTGATACAGCTTTGAAGCGGCTACAGAAGCAAGCTATCACCAAAGAAGTGAGCCAAAGTGATGGTCAAGGCTTGAGTGTGCGAGCAAGACCTTCTGGAAATGATGAGCTAAATAATGTGAGTTGGCTTTTCCGATATCGAGTAGGTGATAGGAGCACAAACCCCACCAAGCTGGTATTGGGTAGTTACCCTGATTTGTCATTGGCAAAGGCGCGTAAGAAGCGTGATGAATGTCGGGCATGGCTGGCAGATGGTAAAGATCCCAAATTTGAAATCGTTCTCGCCCTTGATAAAACAATCAAACCGATAACCGTTGCCGATGCGCTTAACTTCTGGATTGATGAATACGCCATTGAAAAAAGGACTAATGCGCTTAAACATAGGCAGCAATTCAATAAATGGTTAGTACCAGAGTTAGGCCATTTACCCCTTGCCAGCATCCAAAAGCCTCACTGGATTAAAACAATTCGCAAGCGCTCAAAACAGTATCCTGTGGCGGCTGGCTACGTGCTTAGGAACTTACAGCAAGCCCTTAAGTTTTGTAATAAACGAGGCTATGAGATAGACCGCAGCGTGTTTGATATTGATTTTGATGACATAGATGCCAAGAAACAAAATAAACGCTCACAGCGGCTGGTGGAGGATGATAGCTGGCAAAGGTTAGAGGACTTAGTTAAGTGGCTTGATGAGGGCAGAATGATGCCTTATTACCGCCATTTAACCTTGTTGTTAATTTCGTTTGGTTGTCGCTCTCAAGAGTTAAGGCTTGCCGAAACCAAAGAATTTAACTTTGAAACTCAAGTGTGGACGGTTCCCGCAGCACATAACAAAACCCGCGATAAAGACCAAGCTAAAGGCCAAAGCGGTGAGATTAAGCGTCCAATACCTACAGCGCTACTGCCTATGCTGAAAGCATTATGTGATCAGCATAAAGGCGGCTATTTGCTAGGTGAGTTGAAAAATGCCGAAGCGGTGAGTGGTTGGGGGCGAACGATTTATAAATTACTAGGCCATGAGGAATCATGGAGCCTGCACGATTTAAGGCGCACTGTTGCCACTGGCTTGAATGATATGGGCATAGCGCCCCATGTGGTCGAAGCTTTGTTAGGTCACTCACTACAGGGCGTGGCAGGTATTTATAATCGCAGTCAGTATTTACCTGAAAAGCTTGATGCGTTGAACAAGTGGCAAGATAGGTTAGAGTTGTTGCGCGGTGACACCAATAACATAGTTGTTTTAGGGAGAAGGAATGACTTCAAAGGCTAAAGCAGGTACTGAGATTATTGAAATACTTGAAGAGAACAGGCAGCTTTTAGAGAACTGGGCAAAGGTTGTAACTCGATGGGGGAGTGTCGAGGCTTTGGCCGAATATCAAAAACACGCTTGCACTTTTCCTACTACAACTTTTGAATCAGCAGTAATGTGGAATAAAGGCGTTGCTGAGCAACTAATTGTTTTTATTGAAAAGTTAGACTCAGTAAAACGGCAGTCAAGACCTGCAACAAAGCGTAAAAGTTATTACAAAACTTGGTATCTTTATATTCAGAATGATAAAAGCCCTACTAAAACAGCTAAAAAATTAGGTCTCTTTCATTCTGATCAAACTCCAAATACAAAAGAAATCAGAGATAGGTTAAAAATAATTTGGGAAGACATGAAGGCCGCTTATCCTGAACATAATTTTTCTAGTAATTACATGATAGATATGAAATTGGAAGGAGAATCTGAAATTTTGAATGCAACATTTAAACATTTAGAGACTCACTTAGAGGGATCACTTGATAGTTTAGATAAGTGAAATTTAACGGGGGGAAATTGATATTGTTTTTCCCCCATTTTCAGATTTTCAACCATTGATATTATCAACCTACTATAAACAAAGATGAAGGTTGATTAATATGTTTTTACAAAGTGAAAAACTTGTAGATTTTAAATATGTAAAGCAGATGACGAGTTTATCTAGAACTCGAATTTGGCAACTTGAAAAAGCAGGCCAGTTTCCAAGAGGTAGAAGATTAACTCAACGCTGCTGTCGTTGGCTAGAGTCAGAAGTGCAAGCTTGGGTTCGTGGTGAATGGGAGGGCGTGTAATGAACTTCATCCAAACATTACTGAAAACCAATGCTCAGCGTTTTACAGCGAAAGAATATCAAGCATTGATGACGATAGCGGCTAGTGGCGGTTACGACTACCGCAAAGCATATGAAACGCAAGATCATCGAATACCTTACTTACCTTCATTTGCACAACGTGTTGAACCCAAACTGGCTGCAATAGGGCTATCTATTGACTCAAGACCTGCCAATGATGGTTCAAGGCGGAAGATTTACTCTATCGTCACCTTAAAAGAAAACGCCCCTGACCAGTAAGCCAAGGGCATTTCGTAAACTTGCTGGTGGTGTGAAGTTTGGCGATCAAGCGCCACCAGCGTTTAAAGAGTAAGCCTATTATGTGTGCATATCAAGCAGAAAACTCATCTAGCAAAGTCACTCAAATGTTAGCGCCTACTATCGCTAAAAGCATTGCTAGTATTGAAGTGAACAAGGTTAAACAACCCTCACCACTTTGTTACCCCCATAATGTGAGTGAGCACTATCGGTGCAATGTCTTACTAGCAAAGGATTGTAATCAAGTGGAATGGGCTATTTTTGCTCGGTTATTAATAATATCTATTACAGCGGTATTCTTTAAATGAAATACATAAGCTATCAAGAGTGGATAGAGCATGGTGGACAAGTTTATGAGGTACAGGCAAAGCCATCAGGCATTCATACGCAGCCGTTTAAGACTTTCCTTGATGAGTTCAATTGGATGATCAATACCCATTCCAAGGTGTTTTTATTTAGGTTTGATTTGAGGTTTGCCGATGATAACGTTTGCTTAGATAACTCAAAACCAATGAGGATATTGTTTAGAAGGTTAGTGCAGCGACTTGGGAGGCATTACAAAACAAAGGATATTGCTTATACATGGTCAAGAGAGCAAGAAAAAGCCAAGAAGCAGCATTATCATTGTATTTTAATGATGGACGGGAACCGAATTAGACTGGCTCATAAATTGTGTGAAAAAATCAGGGAAATATGGCTACAAATTTCAGGCGGCAGCCCGTATTGGTCTGAGGAGTATCACTTCCATCGTTCGGACTTAAATACGCAATCTGAAGCTATTCGTCATTGTTCGTACATTTTCAAGGCTAGAGGTAAAGGTTACAAGCCTCAATATGCTAAAGATTATGGTCATTCAAATTTAAGGAAAAAAGCAAAATGATGACATACACAAAGATACTGCTAGTGAGCGTTTTATCCATGAGTGCTTATGCAGAGGATAATCAAATTGTGGCTCTATGCGATAGCGTGAGCGCTCAAGCGTTAGTGGCTGCTAGGCTTATGGCAAGTGGTGCCCCTTTTATCGAGACGGTACAGCGAGACGATGATTCTGAATGGCGTTATCTAGTGGGTAAGGTTTATCGGCATCAATCCTTAGTCACTAGCGTAAGCGAAAAGAATAAAGAGGAATATGCTAAAGGGTTTGCTCAGCGTGAATTACTTAGATGCCATAAGGAAAATCAACTTCCCTAAAATAAGTGCCAATATTAAAGGTATTTCGTATGAGTGGATGCTTTGCAAGTGCGCGAACTAGGCGCTACATAGAGGGTAAAGAGCGTATTGATGCTAAGGCATTTAAAGCCTGCATAACCGATTTTGGCAGCAAGTTTACCTTTAACTCTGACAAATACCCAAACCAGTTTACCATTTCTAAACATGATGATTATGCCGCTATCGCGTGGTTTGAATCTGCTAAGTACCCATTATTTCCTGTTCCACTGATTTGGGATAATACCCGCTACCCACGATTAATTTTTATCTGCCCATGTTGCGAACTCAAGCGGCTTTATCTTTACGGTGTGCCTAACGGTTGGGCGTGCCGTCATTGCATAGGCTTGCATTACTCGGTTCAATCAATGGGGACAGAGGAAAGACTCCGTAAGCGGATCAGGAAGATAAGGCGCAATATTTGGGGGAATGATGCCTCTATGGATACGTTTGAAATGTCTTATCCATTTGGTAAGCCAAAGGGAGTTAGATTTGATAAATTTAACAACGAGGTACAGTTGCTAAATAGCCTAGAGGTTAGGTATTTGAGGCTAGCTGAAAAAAGGTTTTTAACCTTAGATGTGAAAATTTCGAAATTAGCGGCTAAGGTTTTCGGTTGATTCTAACCGTTAAATTAAAGCCAAATAAAAAACTAACTCAAGGAATTAGAATGGCTGACTATCTCTATCAGTATGCAACGCTCGAAAAACACATAAAAAATTACATTAAGACAAAGCAATATGAACTGGCGTGGACTAAAACTTTCAACCTTGATGAAATAGCACTGAAGCATGTTGCTACCTTTATTAAACCACCACTAGATTGGGTTCTTTGTTTTACAAACAATGGTTCTGAGTATCGGGCTGTAATTTTATCAAAAGAAGGGAAGCACATAGACGCACTGTTCAACGGGACATTAAGAGCGTTGGTTGAACATAGACCAATCGCTAAATATGAGCAAAAGATGATGGTCTACTTTCGTAAAGCAAAGTTGAAATGCACTGAAGCTTCATTCTTAGAAATGTTTGAGCAATCAAAAAAGAGTCGCGATATTAAAGTATTTGAGAAATTGTTTCGTGAGTTGATAGGCAGATAGAGTTTTTTGGATGACTATTTCTAATGAATGAAATTAAGGTGTGTGCCCCCATGCGTGCCCCTATAAAACAAAACGGGCTTATCATTGCTGATAAGCCCGTTTCATTACAATCACTTAGACGTTAAGTCTTAGTTCATGCCGTATTTCTTTAATTTCTTACGTAAAGTACCACGGTTGATACCTAACATATTAGCAGCGCGCGTTTGGTTGCCACGAGTGTGTTGCATAATGATGTCTAGTAAAGGAGCTTCAACTTCGCTCAATACCATTTCATATACTTCAGAAGCTTCCTGACCGTCTAACTGAGAGAAGAAGTTAGTTACGGCACGTTTAACTGCGTCACGTAATAACTGCGGCTTGATAGTGCCGTTTGCTGTTTCGATTTTGCCTACGGTAAGCTGGTGAACTTCTGTGTTAGTTGTCTGATCAAACATTCTATTCTGCTCTTTATTAAATTCTAAACTAATTCATCAAAATAACATTCCACTAGGGAATGTTGCTGGGCAGCGGTTTCAAGCCGATTGAAGTCAGCACGAAATTGGCGCTGTTCCTCATGGTTTAGGTACCACCCGACGTGCTTTCTAGCAAATCGGACACCTTTGTATTCGCCATATAAGTCGTAAAGTTTGTTAAGGTGTTCAAGCATCACTGCGCGTTGCTCGTCCGCCTTAATTGGCGCTAACTTTTTACCTGTTTCCAGATAATGTAGGATTTCTTTAAAAATCCAGGGCCTTCCTTGTGCACCTCTTCCTATCATCAGGGCATCGGCGCCGGTGTAGTCAAGCACAAACTTGGCTTTTTCCGGAGTGTCAATGTCCCCATTGGCGACAACAGGAATTGAGACATTCTGTTTGATTGCTTTAATCGTGTCGTACTCGGCAAAACCTTTGTACATGCATTGTCTTGTGCGGCCGTGAACAGCTAACGAAACAATGCCACTTTGTTCGGCAATCTTGGCTATTTCAACACCATTACGATGTTCAGGTTCCCAACCTGTTCGAATCTTTAACGTTACTGGCACATCAACAGCAGATACCACGGCTTGTAAAATCTCTTTTACTAAATCGGGGCTTTGCATGAGTGCTGAGCCAGCAAACTTTTTATTCACTTTCTTGGCGGGGCAGCCCATATTGATGTCAATGATGTGCGCGCCTTGTTCAACGTTGAACCGTGCGGCATTGGCCATTAACTCAGGATCTGCACCTGCTATTTGTACGGAGCGAACACCTTCTTCACCAGAATGCATCATGCGCTGGCGGCTTTTATCGCTGTCCCAAACTTCAGGATTTGATGAAAGCATTTCTGATACCGCTAAGGCAGCGCCGTAGCGTAAACAGAGATTTCGAAAGGCCTGATCGGTGACACCTGCCATTGGTGCCACAATCAGCTGATTAGACAGTTGATACGGGCCAATTTGCATTGCGAACTTCACCTTGCTCTTCAAAGGGGCGCTATAGTAGCCCTTTTTGGCGGTCATGAAAAGGTCAATAAATGACCTAGACGCAACTTTTTTGCTTGACTTTTATTGGCTGTCACATCTTTGACTAATAATTGGCATTTTTACATGGTGCTTGAGGGCTGGTGCGAGCTGTAGGTCAACTTTTTTATTGACGCTGGGAGTTTTGAGGGTTGTTAATAAGCTGTAAAAAAATATTCAGTGGGTTATTTTGGTGATAAAACAACCCACTGTTAGCTTAATGTTGAGGCGAGTTCGGTATTATTTACGTATACCGCTGAGTCGACTCCAGTCTTCTTTATGGCAAGCTGGATCCATATCAAACCATTGGCTGTAAAAGTCTGATACATCTTGCGCTTGTTCTTGTAATAAACCCGATAAAGCCAGTTTACCACCGGTTTTGACTTTTTCGGCTATCAGCGGTGCGAGCTCTTTTAATGGACCCGCTAAAATGTTGGCGACCAGTACATCGGCTTGTAAGTTAGCGGGTTGGTCTTCTGGTAAATATAACGCTAATTGATCGACAACGTCATTTCGTTCAGCATTTGCGGTTGAGGCATCAATGGCTTGGTAGTCAATATCAACACCGGTCACTTTTTTAGCACCCAGTTTGATGGCCGCAATAGCTAAAATACCTGAACCACAACCAAAATCGATCACTTCTTTGTTGGTTAAGTCGAGACTGTCTAACCACTCTAAACATAACGCAGTAGTTGGGTGGGTACCCGTACCAAAGGCAAGACCGGGATCAAGAATAACGTTAACGGCTGTTGGATCTGGTATTTCACGCCAGCTTGGACATATCCACAAGCGTTGGCCAAATTTAATAGGGTGGAAGCTGTCCATCCATTCACGTACCCAGTCTTTCTCTTCAACTTGCTCAATTTTATGGGTAAATCCTTTACCTAAAAATGGCATCGTTTCTAAAAATTCGATAGTCGGTGCTAAATCTGTTTCTGCATCAAACAAAGCGATTAAGATGGTGTCCTGCCATAACGGAGTCTCACCCAATTTAGGCTCAAAAATAGGCTCGTCTTGGCCATCTTCATAAGTAATGGAAACTGAACCGTGATCCATTAATAAGTCACCAAGCATGTCTGCGTGGTCGCGATGGGTGTGAATGCGCAATTGGATCCAAGCCATGGAATGTTCCTAATCGATAAAATTAATACAAGTATTGTTGGGCGCCATTATACCCAAACCGCCTACATTTGTGCGTTTTCGTCGACACTTTATCGTGCTTATTTGTAAAACTTGCCCTGTGGGAGTTTCACCGTGTACCTCTGATTTTGAAATTAAGGGCGTTGTTACGCTAATTTATAAGGTGTCTACATTACCGCGCCTTGTATTAAAAACACGCTGAAGCTTTGAAATATGCATATTCAAGTTGATTGGGTATATGTGATCGGCTTCTAACAAACCAGTAAATATAGGTGAGCGCAGTCACGGATTGTTTTGTGCTCAGTGCAGTTGTTGCCGAACTCTTGCTATGGTCAATGTCTCTCATTGTGTCAGCACAGGATGTAATAATTTATGGCCGCGAACCCTTTGCCAGCAAAAGCTGTCTTGAGTAGCACTAATGTAAAAGGATTTAGTCATCCTATTTGGGCTGCTAGGGCAGATAGATTACAAAGTGCGACTGGCGTGTTGCTAGGGCTTTTTTTAATTATGCATCTGCACTTTGAGTCGAGTATTTTATTCGGCAAGGAGGCATTTTATCAGGTTGCACAGTTTCTTGAAGGCGGTATTTTCAGCGAAACTGGCCATGGATTCCCTATCCTGACCCAAATATTTTCTGCATTTATGCTGCTGATTGTGATTGTTCATGCGGTATTTGCTTTACGGCGCTTTCCTACACAAATTGGCCAGTGGCGAGCCCTGCGCCAACAGATGCAGTTTCTACCTCATGAAGATACTAAGATTTGGTTTTGGCAAATGGTCAGTGGTTTTTTACTGTTTTTCTTAGTGCCAGTTCACCTTTTTGCCATGATGACGAATCCTGAGATTGGCCCACACTTATCGGCTGAACGCGTGGTGCATCAAAATGTGTGGATGTTATATGTACTGCTATTACCCGCTGTTACCGTACATGCCATTTTTGGTTTATATCGCGTATCGATTAAATGGAGATTAACAACCCAACGCTTTGCGTTATTAAAGTTAGCGAAAGTGCTTTTGGCGTATTTAATGGTGCTGGGCGTAGCAAGTTTAGTGGCATATATCATTATTGGTCGCTCATTGAGCTTACCTGTGGTGCCTTTTGTACCTGGTTTGTAATAAGGATATGTTGTGAAAATTATATATACCGATTCCTTAGTGGTTGGGGCAGGACTTGCAGGCCTTAGGGTTGCTATAGCGTCTAAAGAACGCGGTCTCGACACTATTGTATTATCACTTATTCCGGCTAAACGCTCCCACTCAGTGGCGGCTCAGGGTGGTATGCAAGCCAGTTTAGCCAATACCGTTAGCGGTATGGGCGACAATGAAGATGTGCATTTTCAAGACACCGTAAAAGGCTCTGACTGGGGCTGCGACCAACAGGTGGCAAGAATGTTTACGCATTGTGCGCCAAAAGCCGTACGCGAGTTAGCGCATTGGGGCGTACCATGGAGCCGTGTCACCGAAGGTGACCGTGAGGTCATTGTTAATGCACAAAAAGTCACCTTAACCGAGGCAAAAGAGGCTCACGGGTTAATTAATGCCCGTGATTTTGGCGGTACTCAAAAGTGGCGAACGTGCTACACAGCCGATGGCACAGGGCATTCATTATTATATGCCGTCGATAATCGCGCTATTTCTATGGGCATTCCGGTCCATGAGCGCATGGAAGCCTTGAAAATTATCCATGATGGTAAGCGTTGTCATGGTGTGATTGCTCGCTGTTTAATTACCGGTGAAATACGTGCATATGTGGCTAAATCGACAACCATGGCGACAGGGGGATATGGTCGCATTTATGAAGTGTCGACCAATGCCATTATTTGCGAAGGGATTGGGCAAGCATTGGCGCTGGAAACGGGCGTGGCCACATTAGGCAATATGGAAGCGGTACAGTTTCACCCAACAGCTATTGTCCCAGTAGGGATTTTAACCACAGAAGGATGTCGAGGTGATGGGGGAGTATTGCGTGATAAAGACGGCCACCGCTTTATGCCTGACTACGAGCCCGATAAAAAAGAGTTGGCATCACGCGACGTAGTCTCACGACGTATGACTGAACACATGCGCAAAGGCAAAGGCGTGAATAGTCCTTACGGTCCGCATTTATGGCTAGATATTACTTTGTTAGGGCAAAAGCACATTGATACTAATTTGCGTGAAGTCAAAGAGATTTGTCAGCACTTTTTAGGCATTGACCCTGTGACAGAGTGGATCCCTGTGAGGCCCACCCAGCATTACTCTATGGGCGGGATCCGCACTAAGCATAATGGCGAAAGCCCGCAGTTATCTGGACTCTTTAGTGTCGGTGAAGCCGCGTGTTGGGATATGCACGGCTTTAATCGCTTAGGCGGTAATTCTTTAGCCGAGGCCGTGGTTGGCGGGATGATCATTGGTCAATATGTTGCTGACTTTTGTGAACAAACTACTTTGAGTATTGATACTCAATTAATTGAAGGTTTTGGCCAACAAATTGAGGCAGAAATACACCAGTTAATTGACGGTAATGGCACTGAAAAAGCCATTACGTTGAAGCAACAAATGCAAAAGATAATGATGGATTATGTGGGGATCTTCCGCAATGGTACTCAACTGGAGCAAGCGGTAAAAGAGCTTAGCGAATTATTGCTGCGCTCACGAAACATTGGCTTAACGTGTAAGAAACGTCATGCAAACCCCGAACTAGTTGATGCATTAAGAGTCAAGAGAATGCTCAAAGTTGCCTTAACCGTAGCGAGTGGTGCTAATGCCCGTACCGAAAGCCGTGGCGCGCATTCACGTGAAGATTTTCCTGAGCGAAATGATAAAGACTGGCTTAATAGAACCTTGAGCTCTTGGCCAGATGATGCAGCATTAACGCCGACACTCTCTTATGAAGCAATCGATGTCATGAGCATGGAGTTACCACCAGGCTACCGAGGCTACGGTACCAATAACGCCATTGCTCACCCAGATACCCAAAAGCGCCAACAACAAATTGAACAAATACTGGCAGGGCTTACTGAGCCACACGATCGCCATGCAAAACAAGCGGCGTTGATGTCATATGAACTTCCCGAGCAATTTATGCCTGCTAATCAAAGGCTGTTTGATAACGTTGATGTTAAAGGAGATCAAGCCAAATGAGCCAAGCCCGTGAATTGACGTTTTCGATTTTTCGTTACGATCCGCAAGACCCTAACGATAAACCGCAAATGGTCCGTTATGTCATTACCGAAACCCCAGGTATGACAGTATTTATTGCATTAAATCAATTACGCGATAAACAAGACCCATCGCTGCAATTTGATTTTGTTTGTCGTGCGGGTATTTGTGGTAGTTGCGCCATGGTCATTAATGGTAAGCCAACGTTGGCTTGTCGCACGCTGACAGCCAATTTCCCTACTGCAGAAATTCGGTTAATGCCATTACCTGGGTTTGAGCTAATTGGCGACTTATCGGTTAATACCGGTAAGTTTATGCGTGAATTAGCAGAACGTTTACAGTTATGGTTACAGCCAAGCGATACCGAGATGGACATTCATCGCATTGAAGCGCCTATGGCGCCAGAAGAAGCCGCTAAGCTTTATGAGCTTGAGCGCTGCGTTGAATGCGGTGTGTGTGTGTCGGCGTGTGCAACTAAGCAAATGCGTGATACGTTTGTGGGTGCTGTAGGGTTGATGAAAATAGCCCGTTTTGAGTTAGACAGCCGTGACAGTCGCAGTAGTGAAGATTTTTATCATGTGATTGGTAATCAAGACGGCGTGTTTGGTTGTATGACGTTACTGGGCTGCCAAGATGCTTGCCCTAAAGATTTACCTCATATGCAGCAAATTGCTTACCTTCGCCGAAAAATGACCATCAGCGTGACTAATTTATAATAGAATTAATGGATATTAATCCAGGCTAATATTTTTTATGACCAATAAAATAGCCGTTTACTGAGTTTGTAAATTCAGTAAGCGGCTATTTTCATTTTAGGGCGTTATACAGTATTGTTGGCTTGTAGATTCTAATCTGCAATGATTCGCGACATATAGCGATAAAAAAGGAGTTTAACAATGCAAGCTCAGTTTACTGTTCAAATCGGTTCATTTCATAAAATTAGTAAAATCCCTAACGCCTGGTCAAATGATGATTATTTACATCTTATGGCATTAATGGGCCTTGATGATGGCTTAGAAGGCATGGATTCTGCTGAGTTGCGAGAAATGTGCATGATGTCGCTTAATGACTTGGGCGACGTCGAAGCTGCGAAGATTGTGTTGAGTCATTTGTTTATTGACGACGTTACCGAAGGCAAAATAGACCAACTTGCAAATGACATGGTAGGCGACAGAATGTGGGAAGAGTATTCTGATTGCCTGTTCCATGAACGCTTTTTCAGTGCTTACGCCTTATTGCGTGAAGCCTTTAATGGTGTGTTTGCCCAGCCTACAGGGGTTGAGTTTAGCGTTAACATAACCGCTAAAGATGCCGATGATTTAACCCTGTTCGATGAATCGTTGCATGCCGCAATGGTGCGACTATTATCTGCAGGCTTAAGTCCTGATGCCTTAATGCACCGTTTGTACGAAGATCAAATTAAAGGCACCCATTTTCCTGAGTCAGAAGGAATTTTATGGCAACTTGAGCTTGTAGCAAGTGAAGGTTTATCGCGCCAATATAAAATGGTCAGCTCGGCATTTTGGTTTGAGCAATTTGCCAATGTTGAACAGTTTGATGCTAATAGCCATGCCGACACTGTTGATGAAGATGAATAGATTCAATATTAGCGTTCGCTGAATAATAAATTATTGCTTTTAGCTAACGGTGTTTTATACCATTGCACGTTAATAAATGATCTGAGTAGCCACTTATTAATGCGCATTGGTATTACCATAAAAAGCACAAAAAAATGCCGCTAATTTAGCGGCATTTTTTTACGATTGTTTTGCGTACAAGTTAATATTACTTGGCGCGCTTCATCGCAGTAAAGAATTCTTCATTGGTTTTGGTCATAGCCAATTTATCAATTAAGAATTCCATTGCAGAAACTTCATCCATTGGATGGAGGATTTTACGTAAAATCCACATTTTCTGAAGTTCTTCAGTTGTTGTCAGCTTCTCTTCACGACGAGTTCCAGAGCGGTTAAAGTCAATCGCTGGGAATACACGCTTTTCAGCAGCTTTACGAGAAAGGTGTAACTCTTGGTTACCAGTACCTTTAAATTCTTCGTAAATCACTTCATCCATTTTCGAGCCAGTATCAACTAACGCGGTAGCGATAATGGTTAAGCTGCCACCGTGTTCAATGTTACGTGCAGCACCAAAGAAACGCTTCGGACGGTGCAGGGCGTTAGCATCAACACCACCGGTTAATACCTTACCCGATGATGGGATTACGGTGTTGTATGCACGTGCCAAACGAGTGATAGAGTCTAGCAAAATCACTACGTCTTTTTTGTGCTCAACTAAGCGTTTAGCTTTTTCGATAACCATCTCAGCAACTTGAACGTGACGGCTTGCTGGTTCATCAAAGGTAGAAGCAATAACTTCGCCTTTAACCATGCGCTGCATTTCGGTTACTTCTTCAGGACGTTCATCGATAAGCAATACCATCAACACCACATCTGGGTTGTTGTAAGTAATACTTTGGGCAATGCTTTGCAGTAATAATGTTTTACCCGCTTTAGGCGGAGCAACAATCAAACCACGCTGACCTTTACCGATAGGAGAACACAGATCAAGTATACGAGAGGTGATGTCTTCTGTTGAACCGTTACCGCGTTCCATGCGAAGGCGTTCTTCGGCATGTAATGGCGTTAAGTTTTCAAACAAGATTTTATTACGAGAGCTTTCTGGCTTATCAAAGTTAACTTCACTGACTTTTAACAGTGCAAAGTATCTTTCGCCTTCTTTAGGCGGTCTGATTTTACCAAAAATACTGTCTCCAGTACGCATGTTAAAGCGACGAATTTGACTTGGAGAAACATAAATATCGTCAGGACCCGCAAGGTATGAGCCATCTGAACTTCTTAAAAATCCAAATCCGTCTTGGAGGATTTCTAATACACCGCCACCGAAGATGTCTTCTCCGCTTTTAGCGTGAGCTTTCAAAATTGAGAAGATGATATCTTGCTTACGAGTACGAGCCATGTTTTCCAGCTTCATGCTTTCAGCAAGCGAAACTAGATCCGAAATGGGCGTGTCTTTTAATTCTGTTAAATTCATGTATGGGAGTCTTGTATTGCGCGACGAAGCTTACCGCAATCAATCAGTAAGGTTGAAAAGAAATTTTATGATTGATAAACGAGAAGAAGTTAATTGAAAAAAATCTGATGAATAAATTAGCACTTTATAGATGGGGCGTCCAGAAATTTAGGTTTAATTTGATCTAAAAACGGCACAAATTGTTTAAAAGTTGTGCCGTTTAACATTTTTAGCTTACTTGATGCTTAGATCTGAGCGTCAATAAACTCTTTTAATTGTGTCTTAGAAAGCGCGCCAACCTTAGTTGCTACTAATTCGCCGCCTTTAAACATAAGCAATGTAGGAATACCACGTACGCCGTACTTTGCTGGTGAAACGTTATTTTGGTCAACGTTTAATTTAGCCACAACCAACTTGCCAGCATACTCTTCAGCAACATCGTTTAAGATTGGGGCAATCATTTTACAAGGACCACACCACTCAGCCCAGAAGTCTACTAAAATAGGCGTTTCAGACTTTAGTACGTCGTTTTCAAAGCTGTCATCGCTTAGGTATACAATTTTATCGCTCATGTTGTTCTCCAGATTTGGTTCCATTGCTAGTTTATTAATGGCTTACCATGTATATTGGGTCTGTTAAATAGCTTTTCAAGAGACCGTTTTAATAATGTAGCTATTTCAAACGATCGAATCTTTTTTTGCAACCCCTACAGGTATGCTTGTGCTATGAGCCAAACACATTTATCGACCCAAAAATTCGCCGACTTCCTTTTAAAGCCCGAAGTACTCGCGGCATTAAATGAAAACGGGTTTGAGTTTTGCACGCCAATTCAGGCGTTATCTTTACCGATTTTACTGAAAGCAAAAGACATCGCCGGACAAGCCCAAACCGGTACCGGTAAAACCATGGCGTTTTTAGTTGCCACGTTTAACCATTTGCTTACCGTTGCAGCGCCAGAGGGCCGCAAAGCAACCGAACCACGCGCTATTATCATGGCGCCAACCCGTGAGTTGGCAATACAAATCGCCAAAGATGCTAATTTACTTGCTAAACATACAGGCCTTAAAGTCGGTATTGTTTACGGTGGTGAAAGCTACGAAACACAGCGAGAAGTACTAGACAAAGGTGTTGATATTTTAATCGGCACCACCGGGCGTATTATTGATTATGTTCGTCAAGGTGTGATCAGTTTAAATCACATTCAAGCGGTTGTGCTTGATGAAGCTGACCGCATGTTCGACTTAGGCTTTATTAAAGACATTCGCTTTTTATTCCGCAGAATGCCTGATGCTCAGTCACGATTAAATATGTTGTTTTCTGCCACTTTGTCAATGAAAGTGCAGGAATTAGCTTATGATCACATGAACGATCCGGAAAAAGTTGAAATCGAACCGTTAGAAAAAACCTCTAAGAATATTAAAGAGGAAATTTTCTACCCGTCGATGGAAGACAAAATGCGCTTACTGCTAAGCCTAATTGAAGAAGACTGGCCAGACAAAGCTATCGTGTTTTCGAACACGAAACACTGCTGTGAAAAGCTATGGTCTTATTTAGAAGGTGATGGTCATCGTGTCGGTTTGTTAACTGGCGATGTACCGCAAAAGAAACGAATTCGTATTCTTGAACAATTTACTACCGGTGATTTAGATATTTTAGTCGCAACAGATGTTGCTGCTCGCGGATTGCATATCTCTGATGTGTCACACGTGTATAACTATGATTTACCTGATGATTGTGAAGATTATGTGCATCGTATTGGCCGTACTGGCCGCGCGGGTAAAACTGGTGTGTCAATCAGTTTTGCGTGTGAAGAATACGCGCTAAACTTACCCGCTATTGAAACTTATATAAACCATTCAATTCCGGTGTCAAACTACGATCAAGATGGATTATTGGATGATATTCCTGCGCCAGTGCGTATCCATCGCAAACATCCTACATCACGTACCCGTGATGGTGGTGCAAGCAAAGGCGCACATCGTAGCGGTGGCGCTAGCCGTCCGCCACGTCCTAGGACTCGCAGACCATAGTCAATGCCATTGTCAAACGTATCTCAACCTTATGCGGCGATAACATTAGGCTCGAACAGTTTTAATATGTTGGTGGCTAATACAGTAGGTAATAAACCTACTGTTATCGCTAAATATAAACGTAAAGTCCGCCTTGCAGAAGGCATAGGCGACGATGGCATATTGTCTGAAGACGTTATTTTGCGTGGTTTAGATTGTTTGTCTATGTTTGCCTCAATGCTTAAACAGCACCATATTGCGACTGAAAATGTTGCGGTATTTGCAACTGCAACATTGCGGGTGATCAGTAACGCCGATGAGTTTCATCGACGCGCATTGCCGATTTTACAGCATGAAATTGAAGTGATTTCAGGCTTGCGAGAAGCTGAATTGATCTATCAAGGCATGGTCGCTACGACACAAGGTGACGGTCGTCGCTTAGTGATTGATATTGGCGGAGCTAGCACAGAGTTTATTATTGGTGATGGCTGTAACGTTCTGTTTAAAACCAGTGTGCCCATGGGGTGCGTGTTGTTTAATCAACGTTTTTTTACTCAGTATCCTTTACAACATGTCGATTTTACTCAAGCGATTGAATATGTCGGCACGATGTTAGCCGAATATCGAGAACAACTATTAACCCTTGGTTGGCAGAATGTTCTTGGTGCATCTGGTGCGGTGCAATCTGTGGTGTCGGTGTTACAACATCGACAATGCGCTGAAATTATCACTGTCGATATTTTAAACAGCTTTCGTGATGATATTTTGTCACAACAGGATGCAAGCTTGAGTGGTATTACGGGATTAACTGCTGAGCAGGCACCGACTTTTGCGGCTGGTGTAGCGATTCTTATCGCCTTATTCGAATGCTTATCGATTGAAAGCTTATACCTTGCTGGCGGCGCGTTACGTGAAGGTGTATTACAACTCTTGGCCGATCGCATTGCCAATGCTTAGCAAATAAGCTTTTGTATATACCACATAAAAATAGGTCGCCTAGGCGACCTATTTTTTTATTTAAATGTTTACATCATTAAGATCATCATTAAACAAATTGAATTGAGATTATTTTAGGATCTCGACAAGATCAGACTCTAAAGTGGCTTTTGGACGCTCAACAATACGGCCTAATTCATTACCTTGCTGCTTAACAATAAAGGTAGGGATACGGCTAAATGCATACTTAGCGGCTAATCCTTCAGGGTCTTGTTTAGCCCGGTCAACGCCAATGTATTCCACTTGAATATTAGGATTACCAGCGGCTTCAAGTACTCGCATAAAATGCGGCGTTTCACGGTGACAGTCAGGACACCAAGTGCCGATAATCACCACAATTTGGGTGGGTACATCAATCGAGCTAAGTACAGCAACAGCTTGCGCATCAACTTGATAATTAGCAAAGCCATCAGCGTAGCCTGGTAATGTGCTGGTGAGCGTTTGTGGTTCAATTACGCCGGTTAAAATCACTTCTTGTTTCTCCTCGCTGCATGTCGCAATAAAGCCTTGCTGCTCTTCTTCAAATCCGCATCCAGAATTAGCCGATACGGTCATTGGTAACATTTGAACACTGAAAAAGAGTGCGGTAGTGGCCAATAATGTTTTAACGTTATTGTGCATGATAATGCCTCGCTTAAGAAGGGAATACTTAGAAATATGCTTGTGTGTATTCAATCATGCTAATAAGGATCTGTTAAGGCTAAGATGGTTTTGATGCTAAGTAGATCACTAAAAAATAAAGCCAATCATAAGGTGATTGGCTTTATTTTTAATAATTGCAACTAAATTGAACAATTGATACTAATTGTGTTCTTTTAGCCATTGCGCTGCACGTTTAGCAAAGTAAGTTAAAATGCCGTCGGCACCAGCGCGTTTAAAGCAAAGTAGTGACTCCATTACAATGGCTTTTTCTGCTAACCAACCGTTTTGGATTGCTGCCATGTGCATGGCATATTCACCACTGACTTGATAAGCAAATGTTGGCACAGCAAGTTCTGTTTTGACACGGCGTACAATGTCTA
Source organism: Shewanella sp. MF05960 (assembly GCF_050849305.1). Classification (NCBI taxonomy): domain Bacteria; kingdom Pseudomonadati; phylum Pseudomonadota; class Gammaproteobacteria; order Alteromonadales; family Shewanellaceae; genus Shewanella; species Shewanella sp. MF05960. The sequence goes on from NZ_JBOZPS010000022.1 coordinate 36,730, forward strand.
AATAAGGCATGCCGGGCTTTACCATTACCATGTCAGCCCCTTCTTGGATATCTAGAGCGACTTCATGCAATGCTTCATCACTATTTGCAGGGTCCATTTGATAGCTATGTTTATTGCCACCTTTTAAGTTGCCTGCTGAGCCGACTGCATCACGGAAAGGTCCGTAGTAGCTTGAAGAGTATTTAGCTGAATAAGCCATGATTTGGGTGTTCACAAACCCCTTTTCTTCTAATGCTTGGCGGATAGCACCAATACGGCCGTCCATCATATCTGATGGTGCAACAATGTCGGCGCCAGCTTCTGCGTGAGATAAGGCTTGCTTAACTAATATTTCAGTCGTGATGTCGTTAAGGATATAACCGGTATCATCGATAATGCCATCTTGGCCATGGGTGGTGAATGGGTCTAACGCGACGTCAGTCATAATCCCTAGCTGTGGGAAAGCTTGTTTTAGTTCGCGAACGGCACGTTGAACTAAGCCATCTGGATTGTATGACTCTTCGGCTAATAAGCTTTTCTTGTCCACTGGCGTTACGGGAAATAAAGCAATGAGTGGAATCCCTAACTCAACTAATTCAGCGGCTTCTTTTAATAATAAATCAATCGAGTAGCGCTCAACACCTGGCATAGAGGCGACTTTTTCTGAGCGCTGAAACCCTTCTAGTACAAACATCGGGTATATCAGATCATTGACCGTTAGGGTGTTTTCAGACATCAAACGACGACTAAAGTCATGTTTACGCATGCGGCGCATTCTGCGCTGTGGGAAGGCACTAGTAATAATATTCAATTTCGACTCCTGGGTTAAATCTGGTCTGCTTTGAGTGCGTAATAGCACACTTTATTTCTGCCACTGCGTTTAGCTTGATACAGTGCTTTATCTGCTTGTTCAAGTAATAACATTGGATGCTCATCACTGTCGATGATATCGGCACTAACACCAATACTGACGGTTAATGGGATATGTTGACCGTTATGAGTAATGTCTTGTTCACTGATTGCTTGGCGAATTTGCTCGGCAACTAATAGGGCTCCTTCGCTATCAGTGCTAGGTAGAATGATAGCAAACTCTTCACCGCCAAAACGTGATACGAGATCGGTTGGCCGTTTTAAAAATTCAGTCAGTGTGTGGGCTATCATTTTGATTGAGTAGTCACCGGTAAGGTGACCATATTGATCGTTAATATTTTTAAATTTATCGATATCAATCATTAATAATGCCATCGGGGTTTGTTGTCTACGGCTAATACGGCCTTCTGCGATTAAGCGGCGATCAAATGCACTACGATTTTTTACACCGGTGAGACTGTCGATGGTGTTTTGCTCAGTCAGTTTTTGATTCACTTCATGCAGTTCACGCAAGGTAACCTCTAATTCTAGAGTGCGTTCTTGAACCATCTGTTCAAGTTTTTCACTGTTCTCCGCTTCCGCCTGCAATGCTTCTTCACGGACTTCTCTGATCCGTTGTGCTTGTTCGAGTGTTTGTTGCTGAATTTTAAACTTAGCTTTGCGTTCATCGCTGTAACGTAATGCGAGTACCGCAGCCATAGTGAAGACCTCAAACATCAGGCCTATCATGGTGGGTATTTGCGGCGCGATATCCAGTTTGATCATACCAATATATAACAGTCCAGTAAGAATGCAGCCTATTAATAAAGCCAGACGGCCTAAAGCATATAAAGTGGCATTACGTTGGCCTACAAAAGCTTGAATGAGTGAGAATGTGACGAGAATGGTGCTCACAGTTAATACAACAAACACCATAATATAAAGTGCCGAGCTGTAATTAATAAAGGGCATTATTACCGCTAAAGAAAACGAGATAACAGCCATGACCCGGCAAATCCGCAGCATCTTTAAGTTGTGATATTTGAGCTGTAATGCTTTTTCAGTAAACATTAATGAGAATCCCAACGTTAGCGGGATGATAATGGTAAATATGTACTGCTGCATAATGGGCCATTGCGGCCATAAATAGCGAAATGACACGCCGTATATACTTGCTGTGAGTATGGTGAGTCCAACAACATAACCGCAGTAGTAGCTATAACTGTATGAGTTAGAGGCTATTGCAATAAACAAACTAAATAAGCTAATGGCGATTAGCAGGCCTATTTGCAGGCCAATATATAAATTTTTGGTTTCTGTTAATTGAGTTAAGTCGTTCGACGACCATAAAACAAGCGGCAAGCTAATGCTGCCAAGGCTGTCAATTTTGATATAAAACTTGTGAGTATCACCGGGCTGTAATTCGATAGGATATAAAAAAATATTACTCAAAAGGGGTCGCTGTTTAAACGGTAATGAGTCACCCATTTGTTGTGCACTAACAAGCTCACCGTTAATAAAGTGGTATATGACCACGCTGTCAAGGAGTGGGTTATCTAGCGCTATTATTCGTGAGAGGTAATCGTCTGGGTTGTATATGCTGAATGTGACCCAATAATTTTCTACGCCAATACGCTGCGGCTGATCCTCTTCAAATTTCTTCCATGTACTTTCAGGTTGCTCTAACAGCTTGGTCAATTGACTGATATTTTTACTTTTATTGATGTAAATCCAATCTTGTAAATCAATTTTAGTAATAGAATCTGAGGTTAGCCGGAGTGGAACAGTTTGTAAGGTATTGGCCCAACTGAGTTGGCTTACAAGGAGCAAGCAGAGCCCTAAAAACAGACTGAAACAGTATGTTAGTTTTGATGGTAAACCCGCAAGGTTAAGAATGTTCATCATTCCTCAATCCTATGCTGAGTAATAGGTAACCCAAAAAAATCACAGCTGTTTTGAAAACAATATTGCGCCAGTTCAGTTTCAGATTGCTGGCGGAGTTGTGCCATAACTTGAACGATATAGGGTAAATATTGCGGTAAGTTTTTGCTAGATTTGGGCTTAGGGCGCATGCTGCGAGGTAATAAATATGGACTATCAGTTTCAGCCATAATGCGGTTATTAGGGATAAGCGGCACTAACTGTGCGAGCTCTTGTCCACGGCGCTCATCACATATCCACCCCGTTATACCAATGTATAAATCGGCGGCTAAACAAGCTTCTAGTTCATCTTGAGTGCCTGTAAAACAATGAAGTAAGCCTTTAGGTAAGGCGCTTCTATATTCATTTACAATGGCAATAAAGTCTTGATGAGCATCGCGGCAGTGCATTAATACCGGCATATTAAGCTCGCAGGCCAAAGCTAACTGCGCGGAAAATGCTTGTCTTTGGGCCTGTCTCGGCGAAAAGTCACGGTTATAGTCAAGGCCGCATTCACCTATGGCAACAACACTCGGCTGTAAGGCCAATTGTTTCAGTTTATCGCAGCTTTGTGCGTTCCAGCTCGATGCTTGATGAGGGTGGACACCCGCAGTGCTAAACAGTTGCAGTGGGTATTGTTGACTAACCGCGCAGGCTTCAGCACTTTCATCTAAATCGCTACCAATAACAATTAACGGCGAAACATGGTGTTTCGCCGCATCATTAATGATCGAGTCAATGTCGTGTTTTAACCTTTCGCTGAGCAGGTTAACCGCGATGTCGATATATTGAGTCATAGGAAGTGAATAGCCTGGGCTATTTTAGTCGTTTAACTCGGGTCGTGGCATTTCGATCATCACTGCCCATTAAAAATGAGTTTAACGCACCCTTTTCAATAAATAATTTAGCACCCTTTTTAACTTTAAAGCGTTCAGCGCTTGTTTGTTTCCAAATCTGCCCGTTATCAAAGGTAATTATTAACTTGTTAAAAGGTCCTTTATTTACTTCAGAAGCAATAAAATAAAGGCGATCAACTTCATCTTCAATAACTCTTTTATGTAAACCAAAATCTTCTACTCTAAGTTCTGGTTCCACTTTGGTTGTTGTAATGGGTGACGCTGGAGTTGTTTGAGTTACAACAGGTGCTTGGACTATTTCTGTTGCTTCAACCGCTGTTGGCGTTATTTGGCGTTGGGTGATTGGTTTTACATTGGCCGCGAGTTGGTCATAACAACTTAAGCGTTCAGCATTATTGGATTTGACAGCACAAACCGACAGTTGATCGACGAGTTGAGTATTGGCTTGTGCATTAACTGACATCAATAAGATACCAGTGGCAATTAAACATAAACGCATTGTTTCTTCCTTATTATTTGTCTAGCAAAAAAATGGCCAATTAAGGCCATTTTTATTTAGCTATCAGCGTGCTCGTTCTCTGGCACGTCATCTTCTTCTTTTTTACTGTAAAAACGTGCAGCAATCAAGCCACCTTCAAACAATAACAGCATTGGTATCGCTAGCATAGTCTGAGAAATAATATCGGGTGGTGTTAACAACATACCAATCACAAACGCACCTACCACAATATAAGGACGTTTTTGACGCAGTTCATCTGGTGTCGTGACGCCAGCCCAACATAATAGAACTACGGCCACTGGAATTTCAAAGGCTAAACCAAAGGCAAAAAATAACTTCAGAATAAAGCTTAAGTAACTGCTGATATCCGTTGCGACTTGCACACCTTCAGGAGCAACACTGGTGAAGAAACCAAATACAACCGGAAACACAATGTAATAAGCAAATGCGATACCCAAATAAAATAGCAAGGTGCTACTCGTCAGTAGTGGAATCACTAAACGCTTTTCATGCTTATATAATCCCGGTGCTACAAATGACCAAATTTGATAAAGCACATAAGGAATCGCAATAAAAAATGCGAGTACTAATGTCAGTTTAAAAGGCGCAAAAAACGGTGCCGCTACGTCTGTTGCAATCATGCTGCCCGTTTCAGGCAGTGAGCGCATTAACGGTAGTGCGATATAGTGATAAATATCATTTGCCCAATACACAATCGTAATGAATACGAGTAACACACTGCCAATGGCTTTGAGCAATTTGTTGCGTAATTCAAGCAAATGGCTGATAAGCGGTTGCTGTTGTGACATGAATTATCCGTTTGATTTAGGAAGTGAACTGTTTTCGGATGTTTTTTCGGCTGCTTTTTCCGTTGTTGTATTCGATGCCGCTGGTGTTTCGGTGGTCGATGCAACAGGTGAAACATCTTCGACCTTGTAAGGTCTATTGACTGATTCTGCAGCTTGTTTTAACTGTTCTATCGACTCTTTTAATTCAGGCGATAAATTGGCTAAGCCTTTGCTCTCTGCTTTTTTTAAGTCAGAGTGTAGTTGCTCAATTTTTAGTTCTTGTTCGAGTTCATCTTTAACAGAGTTAGCCATACGCTTTAGGGCGCGGATCCAACCTGTCACTGAACGTACCGCAACCGGTAGTCTTTCGGGGCCGAGTACCACAAGCCCCAAAACACCAATCAGCAGCAGCTCCATAAAGCCGATACCGTCAAACATAATAAATTACGCCTGTTTATCTTTAGATTCAGGTTGCTTTTCAGCGGCCTGTTGCGAAGTCGCTGCTGTCTGGTCTGTTTCGAGATCTTTGTCTTCTATCGATTTCTTTTCGTCTTCTGGAGACATGGCATTTTTAAAGCCTTTAACTGCTCCACCTAAATCACCGCCCAATGAGCGTAATTTTTTAGTACCAAATAATAAAATGACAATTAACGCAACGATTAGAAGCTGCCAAATACTGATGCCGCCCATGAAGATTATCCTCTTTAAATAAAAAATGGTTTTTGTAAAACGTTATCTTAGGAGTACACAATACCATCCAATTCTTTAAGTATTATGACTGTCTAATAAATTAGTGCTAGCTAAAATTTACGATTCTTTGGCCTAGATCGCCATCCAACTGCCCAAATCAATACACCAACACCAATGCAGGTGTATGCAGGCCATAGTGTAGCGTTTTGAGATAATAAAATTGTGCCACAGATCAACAATATTGCAGATGTGATCAGCAGGTAATTACTCTTGTGGGATTTTTGTTGATAGCGCAGATACTTATCTAACATCTGTTGCTGGGTGCCGAGTAGTTTTCGTCCCAGTTTTAAGTTGTCGTAAATCAGCTCTGGGAACTCAGGTAATTTGTCTGCCCAAAATGGTGCATTAGACTTTACTTTGTTGAACATGGCTTTAGGGCCAACTTGTTCAGACATCCAATTTTCAAGAAACGGTTTGGCTGTTTGCCATAAGTCGAGTTGCGGGTATAACTGACGACCTAACCCTTCAATGTAAAGAAGGGTTTTTTCCAGTAATACCAGTTGTGGTTGCACTACAATGTCAAAATGGCGTGCGGTGCGAAACAGTTCCAGCAATACATGGCCAAACGAAATTTCGTCTAATGGCTTATTAAACATCGGCTCACACACTACTTTTACGGCCTGTTCAAAGGCAATGATATCGGTGTGTTCAGATACCCAGCCAGACTCAATATACAGCTGTGCGATGCGATGATAGTCACGATTGAAAAAGGCTAAAAAATTCTCCGCAAGATAGCGTTTATCGACTTCCGTTAGCGTGCCCATAATTCCGCAGTCTAAGCCGATATAAAATGGGTCGTCAGGGTGTTCACGGCTGATAAAAATGTTACCAGGGTGCATGTCGGCATGGAAAAAGTTATCGCGAAACACTTGAGTGAAAAACAGCTCTACACCACGTTCTGCCAATAGTTTAAAATTAGTGCCTTGAGCTCGCAGCGCTTCGGTGTCGGATACTGGAATACCGTAAATCCGCTCCATGACCATTAAGCGCTCGTAGCTGTGTTCTTCGTAAACAAAAGGCACATAAAGCGCATTTGAATCGATAAAGTTATTACGCAGTTTTATCGCATTAAGTGCTTCAAGTTTAAGGTTGAGCTCGCCTAAAATGGTGGTTTGGTAATCTTCAATAACTTCAGCAGGGCGAAGGCGATTGCCTTCACCGAGTATTGCCTCAAGCAGATTGGCGGTTTGAGTCATCAATTGCAAATCCGCTAAGATTTGCTGCTCCACATTAGGGCGCAGTACCTTGAGTACCACGTCTTTACCGTTGGATTTTAAAATGGCAGTGTGCACTTGCGAGATAGACGCTGATGCTAACGGGGTATCATCAAAATCATCAAAATAGGTGTCGATAGGTGCGCCAAGTTCGGCTTCTATTGCCTCTCGAGCCAAGGCCGAATCAAACGGCGGCACCCTGTCTTGTAGCATGGCGAGTTGATAAGCCCATTCATCGTCGAGTAAATCTCGACGAGTCGATAGCATTTGCCCCAGCTTGATATAAACCGGACCTAACTCTTGCATGGCTAATTTTAAACGTTCGGCAGGGGACTTGGTTTTGTGTTTGTTACGCACCCAAAATAAGCCGTTACGTAAAATGGAAAAATACCAAGGCTTTTTGTGTCGAGGAATGAGGTCATCTAAGCCATAATGCAATATGGTTTTAATGACATGGTAACCACGCCTGATACTTGCAAATGTCATTGAATTATTTGCTCTCTTAATTTGGCTATTTTAGCTTCGATACGTTCAGTTTGGCTCACCAGCTCTTCGAGATTATCACGAAAATGTAGCATCTCAATTTTATGCGGTGCTAGGCGATACTCTTCTGTTGTCAATTGGCTGATATGCGAGCGAGTTTTGTGCATGACTTGCTTCATCTCTTGACCGAATTGCTTTATGCCAGTGACTAACTTATGAGTTGGAGCATCACCAATATAGCGTGACAAAGGTTCAGCAAAATCGAAATGAATATTGTGTAAGTAGTGGCTAAGGGTTTGCAAAAGCTGGATATCACCGTCGAGACTGAGCTTATCTTGTTTAATCAACTCAGTTAAATTGGCCCCTTCGGTTAATTGGTAAAGAGTTGATGCATCGGCATTAACGGTCACCGCGACATCACCTTCGTAATAACTCATGACCTGAATTTGCTTGGCAAAGATGAGGTAAATAGGCCAGCTTAACTGGCTTAACTGAATACAAATCACCTTGCCATGCAATGATTTCTGACGGGCATAATCATCTTTAGCGTTTGGCGGTAATCGATTAAAACCGGTTTCGATAGCCGCGCACACTAACAAAGCAAACTGATTGGGTACCATTAGAACTTATAACCTTTGTGCAATGCCACAACACCATCGGTCATGTTGGTGTAGTCAACTTGTTCAAATCCAGCATCAACCATCATCTGTTTAAGGGTTTCTTGATCAGGATGCATGCGAATTGACTCTGCTAGGTATTCATAACTGTCGGCATCTTTGGTGATTAATGCGCCCATTTTAGGTAACACCTTAAAGCTATACATGTCGTAAACTTTACGCATTAATTCATGCTTAGGCGTTGAAAATTCAAGCACTAACAGTTTGCCACCTGGCTTTAACACTCGGTGCATTGAACGCAAAGCAGCGTCTTTATCGGTGACATTACGCAAACCAAAGGCAATGGTAATAATGTCGAAGTGGTTATCTGGAAACGGCAATGCTTCAGCATTGGCTTGCACATAACTGACGTTATTCACTATGCCTTTATCGCGCAGTTTAGTACGGCCCACTTTAAGCATCGAATCGTTAATATCAGCCAGTACCACCTGGCCGCGATCGCCGACTAGATTCGAAAATTTAGCGGTTAAATCACCAGTACCACCAGCGAGATCTAATACCTTCATTCCTGGGCGCGCTGCTGCCGTTTCAATCGTGTGACGCTTCCAAAAGCGGTGAATACCAAAAGACATCACGTCATTCATAATGTCGTATTTAGCCGCGACAGAGTGAAACACATCCGCGACTAAATCAGCCTTTTTATCCGCTTCGACGGTTTTATATCCAAAATGAGTGTTCTTTGGTTCGCCCTCAGACATCGGTATATTCCTATAATGTGCGATTATTCATTGCGAGTGTAAGTAATAGCGAGTGTAAGTCATTGCGAATGATTGCTGAAACACTGTAGTGCTAGAGTGTGACAACAATCAATTAGTTGTCATGCATACACGTTCAGTGGTTCACATCATCTTAACACGCCGCAATGCTCTCGCGTCGATTAACCCTGATTAACGTCGCTATCAAAGGCTAAAAAATTGCCCTGCATTAGAGCATAAAATTAGCCTTTAATGAATAGCTTCAGGGGATTCTAATTCAAGCGCGCTAGTCGCCCTTGAATATAAGCGTAAATTAACTCACTAAGGCCTTGGCCAACATCTCGATAACCCGCGATTTGCCCCGAGTGATGGCATGCTGGTGCAGCTTCAGCAAAATGCACATAACTGCATGGGCAATGTTTGGCGATATAGTGGACATAATGGCAGGCATCGAGTAGCGGAATACCGGCAAATGTGGCGGCGCTGCTTGGCATATTGGCAATCGCGTCAACATCGATTTCTAATGCTACCGGTAATTGGGTTTGATTTAACCCTTTGGCAATGTGTTTTAACGCTGTTTCGAGTGGCAGCTCACGGCGTACCCAAATTTGTTGAAAACTATGCCATGTGGCCCCAAAAAGGCTTAATTGCTCAAGTGTTGCTTCGGTGTTTTTCAGTTCATGCAATCCTAAAATATGATAGTGGTCTAGCGCGCCGCTTGCGGCAGCATAACTAAACCCGTTACCGCTATGGCGTCCTTCTCGCGGTCTGAAATCACTGTGAGGGTCTAGATTTACCGCTGCAACCGGTAAGCCGTTATAGGCTTTGGTGGCCATTAATAAACCATATGCATTGTTGTGACCGCCGCCAATCACTATGGGTTCTAATCCGGCTTGCAATATATGGGTTGTTGCTTCGATGACTAATTGGTCTAGCTCTGCCGTTGCTTGGCGAAGCTCATCAATACTGGCTGTTGATTCTGGTGACGAGGCGAGGCTAATCTGCCCGAGGATGACGCATTCATTTCCGTCTAAAAACCGATTAGATTGCAAATTAACAAATTGGCTGACACTCGCATTAAAGGCATCGTTGGCGCCACCTCGGCCTAGATTAGCCCGAGGACCAACATCTTCGGCTATTGCAAGAATGGCAAAGCGGGCGCCGTGCGACGCAGCATATTGTGCATTTTGCTCAAGCGATAGATCCGCGTTAGCCAGTAACACTCGTTGGCCTAATTTAGTCTCATTGGCTCTGGTATTGAGCAATTCCTGACAATGTTGTTCAGTAAATGCAGTAAACATAATGTGCCTCACTGTAAAATAGTCCTGAAATCGGCATAAAAAAACCAGCATAGCTGGTTTTTTAAAGTAGTTGTCGACCAGCTAAAACAAAGTGTTTAGCAACGACTTGATAGCCGTTAGGTATTATTCAATATCTAAAGGTTCTGGAGATAAAATCACGCCAGTATTATCAGCATAGATATGGTCACCAGGTAAGAACGTCACACCGCCAAAGTTAACCGGAATTTCAACTTCACCTACACCGTTACCTTCTGCGCCAACAGGAATAGATGCAATGGCTTGAATACCAATATCTAGTTCTTCAAGTGCATCAACATCGCGCACAGAACCATAAATAATAATGCCTTCCCAGTTGTTTGCGACAGCAAGCTCAGCAATTCTACCGTCTAGAAGTGCACGTCTTAATGATCCACCGCCGTCAACTAACAGTACTTTGCCTTCGCCATCTTCTTCTAAAGCGTCAGCAATCAGGCCGTTATCTTCAAAACACTTAATGGTACTGATTGAGCCACCGAAAGAGCTGCAACCACCGTAGTTACTGAACATTGGTTCTACGACATCAACTACATCAATATACATGTCGCAAAGTTCTGAGGTGTTGTATTCCATATTTAACTCCTGTTAGGCAGCAAGGGGAATTGCTGGGTCAAGCAAAGATAAATGAATTATATGAGCTTTTTACGAAAATAAAAGCCTTATCAATCACGCGATTGTTGTAAATCAACATTTTGTGTAAATGCTTGAAATGAGCTGATTAACCTAAATACAGAACAAGGATCAATTTTGGAAGTAATTTTCTTTCAATTTGAACCAATTAGTCGATATATGTTGATTTAGGTCATCCTAATACGTTTTTTAATTACATTTCTGCTCAACATTTTGTTAGCATATTACGTAGATTATTAATGTTAGTTTAAATTTTTTGCTAGCTTTAGGGGCACGGATCCCCCGTTACGCTTACGGAAGGCAGAGAGCCTGAAATTGAGGTTCTTATGGAAAATATCGATTTGATTGAAGTCTTAGGGTATGCAGCATCAGTTATGGTTGCGATTTCTTTGATGATGAAAGACATCGTCTTTTTAAGATGTTTAAATTTTCTTGGTTGTTCTTTCTTTGTTGCTTACGGGTATTCAATCGAAGCGTGGCCAGTGGCGGGCATGAATGCCTTCGTTGCCTGTATTAACATTTATCACTTAGCTAAAATTTACCGTAATAAGCAGTTGCAAACTCAAACTGCCTAGATTGCTGTTTAGCGAAGTGAGTCGCACTCACTTAAGTCGCACTAACTAAGTCAGACTAAGTCGATAATAAAACCTCTCAAGCTTCTGTTTGAGAGGTTTTTTGTTTTAATCACCTCATTCAAAGCCATTGTTAATATGGATCACGATTTACCGTTCACTATTTCACTGTCATAAAACTTTAGGCTAACTGTCACTTCGCATTCATTGCGGCTCTTTATTATTTGACTTATTAACAAATAAATAACCTTGCTCGGGTTGAAGATGTCCCAGCGTTTGGCATGGAGTCAAGCATGAAGATAAGTATCAGTGAGTTAGATAAATATTGGTTTTATTGGATAGTGCAATTTAGTCGAGACAATCAATTAAGCCAGGCGGCTAAGCGGGTGTCGGCAACTGGCGATGGTCAGTACTATGTTTACTGTTCTGTCGCATTATTATTTTTTCATCCTCATGGTCAACCATTTTTCAATTTAGTGCTCGGCAGTTTTATTGTCGAATTTCCGCTGTATTTATTGCTAAAAAATAGCATTCGACGTCATCGTCCCTGTCATGCATTGGCCAATTTTGATTCATGTTTTGAACCGTCAGACAAATTCAGCTTACCGTCTGGGCACACTGCAGGAGCATTTCTGTTCGCTAGTGTGGTGAATGTGATTTTTCCATCGCTAGCTCCTATTGTCTTTGCTTGGGCGTGTTTTGTGGGGGCATCACGAATTGGCCTTGGCGTGCATTATCCGTTAGATATTATTGCTGGTGCAGGACTAGGAATGGGCTCGGTTATGCTGGTTGAGCAATTAATGTTGTAACTGAATATGGATATTAAGTGCTGTTTTACAGCACCTATTCACTCAACCACAGAGGATATTAAGGCGATATGAAAATTTTGTACGGGGTTCAAGGCACGGGGAATGGTCATATTAGTCGTGCGCGAGTGATGGCTAAAGCCCTTGGCCAACATAATATTGATGTCGATTTTTTATTTTCTGGTCGCCCATCTGAGCAGTACTTTGATATGCAATGTTTTGGCGATTACCAAACACGTAACGGCATGACATTCATGACTGAAAATGGTCGGGTTAATGTGTCTAAAACCGCCAAGCAAAATCTAGTGACTAATATTTTTTCTGAAATTAAACAATTAGAGTTAACGGGTTATGACCTGGTATTAAATGATTTTGAACCTATTACGGCTTGGGCTGCACGTCAGCAAAATGTGCCGTCGATTGCCATTAGTCATCAAGCTGCATTGCAATACGATGTACCGAAGCAAGGCACAAATTGGTTTAATGAACTGCTCCTAAACCGTTTTGCGCCAGTGGACATTTCACTTGGCTGTCATTGGCATCATTTTGGGTTTCCTATATTACCGCCTTTAGTTGAGGTGTCTGCGAGTTGTGGCGATCATAGCCACCAAATACTAGTGTATTTACCGTTTGAGGATCCCGACCTGATTGCCGAGTTTTTAGCACCGTTCGACCAGTATCAATTTTTTGTTTATCACAGCACTAAACCGCTAAAAGGTATTGGGGCGCATATTCATTGGCATGGTTTTAACCGAGAAGGGTTTAAGCAACATATGTCGCAATGTGGTGGTGTGATTGGTAATGCAGGCTTTGAATTAGCCAGTGAGGCGATGACGTTAGGTAAAAAGCTGCTGGTTAAACCATTGATGGGGCAATTTGAGCAACTCGCTAATGTCGCTGCACTGCAATTATTGGCCGCTGCCGAGAGTATGGACAGTTTAGATTCTGTAATATTAAAGCGCTGGCTTAAATCGTCGTCGCCTAAGCCCATTGCGTATCCGCAAGTGGGTAACGCGTTAGTTGATTGGTTAAAAAAGGGCGATTGGCATCAGCCTGAAATACTCTGCCAAGACTTATGGTCGCAAGTTGAATTGCCCGAAAACTGGCATAAAAAACAATAGACTCTTTTGACAGAGAGCAAAAATTATAAACAGAAAGCAAAAAAGTGCGAGTATTTGTACTTTTTATCTAGGCTGAATAAGGCGACTGCGTCATGTTGATTACGAGTGGCGGTTGTGTAGCACTTCTAATAGCTGATCTTCTAACTCGAAACGTGATTCCAGGGCTTGAGCCAATTTCGATAGATCGGTGTCTAACTGATACAAGATGTTTTCGTCGGCGGCTTCGGTGTATTTATCGTTAAAGTCCAAGGCTGTATCGGTACTGTCACTAATTAGCGGCAATAAACCTTTGGCTGTATCTGTGCTTGACTCGCCAAATTTCTCACAAGCTTTTACTACGTTGTTGTAAACCTCAAAGTGGCCTTCAGACACATAGTCGACTAATTGATCGCAAAAGTCTTTAACTTGTTCAAGGCTTGGTAGCGACTTTTCTGTCCGAGAATAGGGTGCGAGACCTGCAACAATAAAATACTGGATCAATAATTTTCTGCGGTGATTAAGCCACTGATCGATTAATTTGTTGGCGCCGCCCCAGCGTTTTTCTGCTTTTTCTAATTTTGTTAGCATGTGTTTTCTCTAATCAGCAACCTTTATATAACACCTAATGTATTGGACAAAGTGTATTGTGATCAACTGTTTTATTTATATTTTCAGGACCAACCAGCTAGAGGTGGTGAATATAGAGGGCGGGGGAGAATAGAGAATAAAAAACCCCGTGATGGCAAGCCATCACGGGGTAACGAAGTTTTCAAAGGCTCGATTTATCGGGCTTCTTGATTGTTCTTGCTAGCGCACACTTTTTATACCAAACGACTCACTGTGGCGCAACGTTTAATCCAATAATTTGCGATTTACGCGTCAGTATTGTGTATTTTGTGAGCAGGGAAGTGGATATGTTAAAAAAATAGTCATCAGATTTAGGAATAGCTCACATATCTCTTGCATGGGTGGTTACATTAATCGCGTAAGTGCTAAACTACCGCCCAGCAGAAATCATAACAGTCTAGGAAGAAAGCCCACATGGCAGAATTAAAGAATGATCGTTATTTACGTGCGTTGCTAAAGCAGCCAGTTGATGTCACTCCTGTATGGATGATGCGCCAAGCAGGCCGTTATTTACCAGAATACAAAGCCACTCGAGCGCAGGCAGGCGACTTTATGTCTTTGTGCCGCAATGCTGAATTGGCTTGTGAAGTAACGTTACAACCGTTACGTCGTTATGATTTAGATGCTGCGATTTTATTCTCAGATATTTTGACGGTACCCGATGCGATGGGTCTTGGATTGTATTTTGAAGAGGGCGAAGGTCCACGTTTTCAACGTCCAACAGATACGATAGATGCCATCAAAAAGCTTTGCATCCCAGATCCAGAAGACGAATTAGGTTACGTAATGCGTGCAGTGAGCACCATTCGTCGTGAACTTAATGGCGCTGTACCGTTAATTGGCTTTTCAGGTTCACCTTGGACATTAGCCACTTATATGGTTGAAGGCGGTTCAAGCAAAACGTTTGAAAAAATCAAACGTATGGCATATGCAGAACCTGCAGCACTTCACATGTTACTAGACAAGTTGGCCGACTCAGTTGTGTTATACCTTAACGCTCAGGTGGCTAACGGCGCACAATCGTTAATGATTTTCGACTCGTGGGGCGGTGCATTATCGCATCACGCTTACCGCGAATTCTCATTACGTTATATGCAAAAAATTGTTGATGGTTTAACCCGTTTTGCCGATGGCCGTAAAGTGCCAGTGACCTTGTTCACTAAAGGTGGCGGATTATGGTTAGAGTCTATGGCTGAAACCGGTTGTGATGCACTTGGTTTAGATTGGACTGTTGATATTGGTGATGCTCGTCGTCGTGTAGGTCATAAAGTGGCATTACAAGGCAACATGGACCCATCAATGTTGTATGCATCGCCTGAGCGTATTCATCAGGAAGTGGATCAAATTCTTGCAAGCTACGGTGAAGGTACCGGCCATGTATTTAACTTAGGCCATGGTATTCATCAACATGTTGACCCTGAACATGCTGGTGCATTTATCAATTCTGTGCATGAGTTATCGGGTAAATACCACAAGTAATTGAGTGGTATGAGCTAACAAAAGCGAACCTTCGGGTTCGCTTTTTTGTTTTATAATAGCCGTTTGTTGTATTGGTCTCTTTGTGCGATCTAACGAGTTGCATCCCACATTATTCACTTCTGTCTATTCGTTTTATGTTTGAACCTTTTCATTTATCTATTGGCTAATATCGACGCTGTATCTGCAATTAAAATGTGATTTTTAAAAGTTGAATTTTTGCTGTTTTTTTGAGTAATAAAGGCATATTGTTAATCATATAGGTGAGTGAAAAACACACAGGTTATAATGGGTTGGCTAATTATTGATCTGGATCAAGTGCAAGATGGTTTTAGCATTTAATTTGCAATAGTTGATTCAATTTTTGATGTTAGCGACTAAAGATTCAGTTATTGGTTTTTTTTCTAACCTTGAAGTGAATGGTTTAGTGAATGTTAAATCACAATCATAAACGGTGTAAATGGAGGTTTATATGAAATGTAACATAGGTAAAACCGATCGGATGATAAGGATATTTCTTGGAGCATGTATTATTGCAGTTGGCTTTTATAATCAGTCTTGGTGGGGAGTCGTCGGGATTATTCCATTGTTCACCGCAACGTTTGGCTGGTGCCCTGCTTATGTACCTTTTGGCATATCAACTTGCGAAACTAAGAAATAAACTTAAGACTTTAAATATTATTGTGGGGTATGCCGTCAAAGGATGACTTGTACCCTTCAAATTTAACCATTGATATGTAGGGTGTGCACAGCTAACTTTGTGCGTTGTATATATTGGTTGTTGAGGCTAGGTGTTAATTAGCTTGAATGTAGGAGTGTTGATGTGGGATCAAAGATATAACCAAGCAGGCTTTGTATATGGCGTTGAGCCTAATGATTTTTTAAAGTCTGAGTGTTCTCGTATTCCTAAAGGTGGTCGAGTACTGTGCTTAGCTGAAGGTGAAGGCCGAAATGCGGTGTTTTTAGCGAAGCAAGGCTACAAGGTTACCGCTGTCGATCAATCTGCAGTCGGCCTTAAAAAAGCACAAGCCCTTGCAGTAGAATGTGGTGTAGAGATAACAACCGTGGTTGCCGATTTAAGTCATTATGATTTAGGGCAAAATATTTGGGATGGTATCGTCTCAATCTCTGCACATGTTCCGCCTTCATTACGTAAAGATCTCCACCGCCAAGCGGTAAGTGCACTGAAAATTAACGGTGTGTTTATTTTAGAAGCCTTTACAGAGCGCCATATTTATATGACAGGCATAGGCGGACCGCCTCCGTCGAGCAAAGAGTTATTTATGTCTTTGGAAGCATTAGAATCCGAGCTTAACGGGCTCGAATTTTTGATTGGTATTGAAGTCGAAAGGCATATCTCTGAAGGTAAATATCATCAGGGAGACAGTGCTGTAGTGCAAATCGTGGGTTGCAAAGCGGCTTAATGTTTTTCGGAGTTGTGGCGATTTTCACTAATATTTTTTTATGGGTATGACCTACGGCCGCTAACGCCGTGGCGCTTCGCCCACACCAGACCAAGAGGAAACCAACGGCGGTTCCCTCTTGGATCTCCCAGCCGTCATATCAAAATTATCTCATGCAATTTAAGTAATAGATGCGATAATTTCGCGTCGTGGTTGAATCCATCTTTTAACCGTGTTTGTAGTCTGCTTCTGCCCATCTTCTAATAAAAAATGAAAATACTAACGATTCCGATGGTACATCCTGTAACGCGAAAGCTAGTCAGACAACCACGTCTGGACTCACGCTATAACCAATGTAGGAATATTTCTCCTAGCCCATCAGTAGAAACAAAGAAAGAAATGCTCACCAAAAAACATCATAGAGTCCCATGATGTTTTTTATTGGGTTTTCACTTGTAGAAAGCCATGATGCTAAATCGAAGAGAGTCGAATGACAGGTGCAGATGAGTCAGCGAGTATCCAAAACAGGGATGTTTTGGTTAAGCCCACATGGAGGTGCTTGCGGCGTCTCGCTGAATTATCTGCACGATAGCCTGCTGCAGGCAATTAGTTATCATGACGCTTAATGATAGATAAACCTTAGTCAGTACCAATTTTAGATATGAAGAAATCGTTATTCATTTGCGATTCAAAAATGAGATTAACTTTGTGTCACCAGCTCTATCTTAAACTCACTTCCCACCCCTGGTTGGCTGTCGATTTCAATTTTGCACTTTAATAACCCCAATAATTGCCTGACGATGGCGAGTCCGACGCCGAGTTGTGGCAGGCTTTGATTAGGCTCAAAAGACAGCGTGGTCATCGACAATTGTTTGAGGGCGTCGACTTCATGTTTGTGCATGCCTGCGCCGGTATCACGCACGGTTAACCATTGCTGGTTATTGTGGAGTACATTGATGATTTGAATCTTGCCGCCGGCGGGAGTGTAGCGCAGCGCGTTGTCGACTAAGTTATTGAGTATGCGGCGCATTAACGTGGGGTCGGTATAAATTTGGCTTGTATGGTTGATGTCAAAATCCAGCTGAACCCCGAGTTTTTTAGCCCGTGGAGTAAAAGTTTGTTCAATCTCGCTAAGCAATTCACTTAAGTTGACTTGTTGTAATTGGGCGTCGATTTGACCATTTTCTAATGCGGCTAATTCTAATAGCTGTGCCAATAACTGTTGTAAGGTTTGGCCAGAGTTGGCCGCATATTGGATCAATGCCTCGTCGCGCTCATTTTCAGGCAAAATAAGCCAGGTGTCGATATAGCCTAACAGTGCAGTAAGCGGGGTTTTTAAGTCATGCGACAGGTGCAATAAAAAGTCATGTTTAGCTTGTTGTTGGCGTTTAACTTGCTGTTGTTGCAGTTGGATTTCTTGCAGTAAATGATTGATATGATGACTTAGCTGGCTTATTTCTAAACTGCCGCGATAACGCTGCGGTAGCATCAGATTGTCTGACATAGGGTTATCTTTTAGCTCGGTTAAATCCTGGGCTAACTTTTGGACCGGACGAGTAAAATAGCGCAATAAAATCACAAAGAGCACTAAGGCAAAAATGATCCAAAATCCGATAGTGGCGCCCCATATTTTTGGTTGGTTTTCGGCATTAATCAGTGCTTGCCAGCTGTCGTAATCTTCGCCACCAATAATCACGTACAAATAGCCGCTGTGAAGTCCATCTACGTTAATTAATTTACTCACCGAAAATATCTTTTGGGTGTCTTCACTGCGCGGATCTGTGCCAAGCACAGGCAGGTTTTCGCCGGCTAAAAATTGCTGAATGATATTAGTATCAACACGGTGGGTTTTAATTTTTTCGTCTTTGGCATCATAAGCAATCACTTGGCCATTTGGATCTAGAGTGTAAATTTCAAAACTTGGGCCTAACAGCATAAAGTCATGAAAGGCTTCTTTAAGCGCTGCATCAGAGGTGATGCCTTGCGACAGCAAAGGATTGATGTGGGCCATGTGTTCAGCCAATTCGCGATGCAGTGATTGTTGTATTTGGTTGCGGCTAAACTCATGGTTGAGTTGCAACCATTGCCATAAGGCGACAAATAACAATAATGCAATGAGTGTAGCGGTTAGAAATAGTCGGTTAAATAGGCGATTCATTAGTGGGTTTGCACCTCTGGTGGTGAAAATTTATAGCCTACGCCCCATACGGTTTTCACTAAGTCATGTTCGGGTGAACACTGCGACAATTTATTGCGTAATCGATTGATATGACTATTAACAGTGTGCTCGTAACCGTCATAGTTGTAACCCCACACGGCTTCGAGTAATTGCATTCGGCTGAAAACTTGTAGCGGATGTTTGGCTAAAAACAGCAGTAAATCAAACTCGCGGGCGGTGAGGGTGAGCGCTTTGTTAAATGCGGTGACTTCGCGGGTGCTGGAGTTAATGGTAACGCTATTAAATTCAATTTGTTGGGTTTGCTCTTGATGGGCTTTACCGCGTCTTAGTAAGGCTTTTACACGGGCGCGCAGTTCTAATACGCTAAAAGGCTTCACCAGATAATCATCGGCTCCGGCCTCAAGGCCTAATACGACATCTGCTTCTGAGTCTTTGGCGGTTAACAGCATCAGCGGCACTTCCTTACCTGCTTGGCGTAATTGCTCACACAACATTATGCCATCACCATCGGGGAGCATGCGGTCCATTAATATGAGGTCGAGCTTTTTATGCTCGATAATGTGCATGGCTTGCTTCAAGGTAGTGGCGTGATCGACGCTGTAGTTGAGTGCTTTGAGGTTAAGTATGATTAATTTAGCCAGGTCTTGTTCGTCTTCAACGAGCAAAATATGTTGCGGACAAACATGGCCGTTATGTTTAGCGGTTCCATTCATGGTGACTTCCTCAAAGCAAATCCAGTAGTTGCATTAATACTTAGACCTGCTTTAAGGAGAATAAATTTCAACCTGGTTAACATTTATTCAGTCGACACGAGCGATTAAGCTTATTCAGTCCGCATAATAGTGACGGCTAACACGGGGTTATCAAAACGATGTGATGCATCCAGTACCGAATCGGCTAAACCGTCGTACATTGAAATAACACCTGGATGAATATGGACAAAGTCGACATCATCACGCGCAGCATTAAAGCCTTCGCCGCCATCAGCGGGTCCTGGCATAGTGCCTTTGGCTTCGCTGTTGGCTTCAGTGCCTGCATCATAAGCCATAAACTTCATCGCGGTTGTTGCATCGATTTGCATACCGGCAATGGCATAACTGTTAATGCCAGTAAAGGCATCGTTAGTGTTAACCAGCATGGTCGCTAAGCTAATACTCGCCACATCGGCTTCATCTAAGGTCAAGGTTAGGGTTTCTGACATACCAGGCATTAATAAGCCTGTGCCGTTAACGCTGCTATTGATCACGCCTAGCGCGGCTATATCGGCAGTATCACCACCTTCAGCCATTTTCTCTATCGCTTCGCTGGCCATTTCACCGGCGTTCCATAACATCGCATCGCTAGCATGAGCGGCTAAAATTACCGGCGACATGGGTTGATTAGCGGTTAAGTTAGTCACTGTCACCGTGAAGGTTTGCATCACAGGGGCTGGCGGAGTCTCGTCAACGGTATCGTTGTCGTCATTACCACACGCGGTTAATAGGGTGGCTGTTGCCAGCATGGCGAGTAAACTGGGCTTTAATGTAAAGTCAGTGAGTTTCATGGGCTACCTCCTTATTTTACTGTCACCACAACTTTGGCTACAGGGTTCAACCAGCGATGTACGCGGCTGTCTAGGTCACTCATGCCACCAGCAGGGTCCATGTCACCTAAAACGCCTGGATGGGTATGTACATTACTGTTTTCAGAATTGTCCATTACACCCGTACCATTGGCTCCGCCGTCACCACCAGGAGCTGCAGGGATGCCCGGTACGCCTGACATGCCGCCACCATTAATGATTTCATCATTGGCTTCGGTGCCAGCATCATAAGCATTTACGTACATAGTATAAGTGCCCGCTTCTGTTGGTATTTCCCAACCATCTAGCCCAACAAAAGCATCGTTAGTAGGTAACACCATCGCAACAATCGATAAATGGGTATTATCGCCAGTATCCAGCATCACTTCGCTCACGCTTGCACCGGCGGCCAGTAATCCCATTGCTGGGTTGGCTGATGTGACTCCCGCATTACCGGTAACGGCAGCATCTAAATCGGCAATGTCACCACCTTCAGCCATTTTCTGCAATGCTGCAGAGGCTTCGGTACCTACTTGAAACAGATGACTGTCAGCGTCGTGAGCCGCGATCAAAAGAGGGGTGAAGTGATTTCCGTGAGTTAAATTGGTCACGCTAACTTCAATATCCGCTGCCAAAGTTGGAAGACTAAATAATCCAGCAGCCATAAGACTTGCAGTCACTAATGTACGTTTCATAACCGAGCTCCTTTTGTTTAATTGCATCCAGTATGCGGCAGGAGTTTCACCAGGTTATTGCCAAATTATCACAAAAGTTTAACATCGTAGCTGGCTATATTGGCGTGTGCTAAAGTGTGCTGAAACAGACAAGAATATAAGATTATGATTAGAGAACTGACCCACGCTGACTTTGATGCAGTGATAGCCCTAGGCGAAATTGTTCACGGCAGTGGTTATATGGACATAGCTGAACTCACGGCGATTTATCACAAAGGCATTAAACACAGTATTAACGCCAATTTTGTCGCAATTGAAAACGATCAGCTAATTGGTTTTCGGTTAACGTATGCCGCAGGGCAGTGGCCGCAAGATCAGTGGTGCACGGTAGATAAGTGGGGCGTTGCATTTGAGGATGTGTGTTATTTCAAATCGAACACTATTGCAGAATCGGCCCGTGGCCAAGGTCTTGGCGGACAGTTATTAGCAGCGTCTAAAACGGCAGTGATTGCCCAAGGTGCTAAAGCGGGAGTGAGTCATTTGTGGCAACAAAGCCCCAATAATGCAGCAGTGCGCTATTTTACGAAAGCGGGCGGGCAGTTAATTGCCGAACATCCTCAGCGCTGGCATCAACGTTATATGGGCGAAGAGTATATGTGCGTTATTTGCGATCACGACTGCCACTGTGTCGCCTGTGAAATGCTGTTAATTTTTTAGTCGGGTTTACTCATTTTAATATAATAAGAAGAAGCGCAATATGTACGATCCATTGGTTAACTCTTATCCTAACAACCAACCTTTTGCGCCCAGCTATTGGGCGACGACCCAAGCATTAGGCGACCCCACTGCTGCATTATCTGGCCGCCAACAAACCGATGTGGCTATTATTGGCGGCGGTTACACTGGCTTGCTAACAGCATATTACTTAGCAACCGAATTCAATATAGATTGTCATGTGTTAGAGGCTAACCAAATTGGCTTTGGTGCGAGTGCTCGTAATGCTGGGTTTGTGTTAAAAGGCTCAGGCCGGTTAGGGTATGCCGCCATGACTCAGCGTTGGGGTTTAGCCACCACCAAAGGCATTTATGATGAGTTTACCCAAGCTGTCGCGCGCGTCGATGGCTTAATTAAACAACACAATATTGCCTGTGAGCCGCAAGAAGCCGGTTATTTAAAAGTGGCCCATAATCCCAAAGCACTGGTCACATTACAAAATGCGGCTCAGTATATCCAACAACACCTAAC
Organism: Shewanella sp. MF05960; assembly: GCF_050849305.1. NCBI lineage: Bacteria > Pseudomonadati > Pseudomonadota > Gammaproteobacteria > Alteromonadales > Shewanellaceae > Shewanella > Shewanella sp. MF05960. Next base: position 59,051 of record NZ_JBOZPS010000022.1, read on the forward strand.
AGATAGCCAAGATAGCGGCGCTGAGTTTATCACTAGCCACGATTTTAGAACCCAGTATTTAGACCATCATCAAGCCTATGGCGCTTTACGCTTAAAGGACGGTTTTGGTCTTAATCCGCTTAAATTATTACTCGGTTATAAGGACATGGTACAAGCCCAAAGCGTGACTATTTCTGAGCAATCTTGCGTATTAGATTGGATTGAAGAGGGCGGTAAGCATCGTTTAATCACCGCCAACGGAGAGTTGATTGCTAATAAGGTGATTATGGCGGGCAATGCCTACACACCAAAGCGCTTTAATCAGCGAATAGATGACAAGTTTTTACCGATATTAAGCAATGTGATTGTTACCGAGCCGCTCACCCCTCAAGAGCTGACACAGGCTGGTTTGCATACGCATCAAGTCACCATGGACACGCGTATTTTAAAATACTATTACCGCTTACTGCCAGACAACCGCTTACTGTTTGGTGGCCGTGGTGCGGTGTGGGGCAAAGATGCGGCAAACCCTGTATATGGTGAGCGCTTAAAAATGGCACTTAATAAATGTTTTCCGAGTTTATCAAGCAAAGCGATAGCCTATAACTGGACCGGCTGGATTGCCGCAGCGATGGACGATATGCCTCATGTGTATAGTAAAGGTGGTGTAGGGTACAGCTTAGGATATTGCGGTGCGGGCGTGTCGTTTAGCAGTCAAGCAGCGTATCGATTAGCACAAAGTATTGTCGGTGAAACGTTGCCTAATCTACCTTTATATCAGCAAGCGTTGCCGAAATTCCCCTTTACCCAAGCAAGACGCCTTGGGCAATGGGGTTATTATCATTATGGTTGGTTAAAGGACCGCTTTGGTTAATCTGCCATTTCTAGGTTAATAGACGACGTCTTAGCTAACCGACGACTTCGCCAGTGCTGATTTTAGTTTCGTCTAATGGTTCGATTTTGAAATTAAAATAAGCATAAGTGGCACTCACAAATGGACACACCAAGTTAAAGAAGGCGTAGGGCAGGTAGGCAATGGTTGCTACGCCTAAGGTACTGGCCATAAAGGCGCCACAGGTGTTCCAGGGCACTAATGGGCTGGTGACTGTTGCAGAGTCTTCTAATGAGCGGCTCAAATTAACCGCGGCTAATTTACGGCGAGTGTATTCAACCTTCAACATTCGTCCAGGCAGTACAATAGCAATATATTGGTCGGCGGTAATGATGTTAGCGCCAATACACACCCCTATGGTGGTAATTATGAGGCTGGTGGTGCCGGTCACTACGGTAAGAATGCTTTCTAAAATACGGTTAAGTAAACCGGTGACTTCCATCACGCCGCCAAATGCCATGGCGCACAAAATTAACCACACAGTGGTGACCATGCTGCTCATGCCGCCTCGGCTTAATAAGCTGTCTAATACTTCATCACCCGTGTTGGCAACGTAACCGTCAAACATGGCAATCCATAAGCCTTTTACCAGTGCAACTACCGGTACTAGTGTATCGTCGTGTACAAAAGCGATAACGTTATCAAACTGAAACAGTGCCGCACATGCAGCGCCGGCTAATGTGCCTAATATTACCGTGGGAAATGCAGGCATTCTGCGGTTAGCTAAATACAACACCACTAATAATGGAATGAGCAAATGCAGCCCAGGGCTGTAGGTTTTATCTAATAGCGCCAGAGTGTCGGTAAGTTGGTTTTCAATCGGGGTAGCATCAGCGGTTAAGCCTAAAAAGGTAAAGCCGATAAGGGCAATAATAATGCTCGGTACTGTGGTCCAGGTCATGTGGCGAATATGGCTGAAAATATCGGTACCAGCCACTGCTGGCGCCAAGTTGGTGGTGTCAGACATAGGTGACATTTTATCGCCAAAATAAGCACCACTGATAATAGCACCGGCAGTAATGTTCACATCTAAACCCATGGCAGATGATATTCCCACTAACGCGATCCCGAGGGTACCTGCAACCGTCCAGGAGCTGCCGATACTTAACGCCACTACTGCGCACAATAGACAACAAGCGGCATAGAAATAATCGGGATTAAGGATTTGCATGCCATAGTAAATCATCGTTGGCACAGTGCCTGCTAAAATCCAGGTACCAATGAGTGAGCCCACGCTGAACAAAATTAATAGCGCGCCTGTGGCAACCCCGATACTTTTAACAATTCCGCGCTCCATTTGGTTCCAGCTGTAGCCATTCTTATAACCAATGATCATTGCTATACATGCGGCTAACACTAATGCGATTTGGTTGGCGCCAGATGAGCTGTCGGATGAAAATAAATATACCGCAGCACCCAGCATAATAATGAGTGCAAATACGGGAATAAGCGCATCGAGTAACGTGGGCTGTTTATGGTTCGATGGCGACGGTTTTGAAGGCTCAGCTTGAGACATACGATTTCCTTTATAATTATTATTTTGACCAATATCTCATTCGAGTGAGCTGGTTTAATGCTTTATTAATAACTTGGTAACGAATTTGTAACAGGCCACATCCTGACAAAAAAAGGCCAATAAGTCGAATATTGTTATCGCGAACCAATGATTTGAGTGAACAGCATTAAGTGAGGTGGTGGGGTGTTGTGCTTGCTTAGTTACTTAGCTTGGTTAAATATGCTGATATTGACTGTTCGATCGCATAAATATCCGCTAAGGGTATATGGTGGGACCAGTGATACCCTTGCTAGAATATCTCACTTTACTCAGTCGGATGAGCTAAATGAGTGCGCGATATGAGTGCTCGATATGAGTAGTTACTTGGGGTGATTAAGGTGGTTAACGATGGCACTTTCAGCATCCGCTTTGTTGGCTTTACCTTTCGCTGGGCTGATATTAGTCATGGCACTGTGGCCAGTCATATCTTCGGCAATATGTAACCAATCTGGATGCCAATAAAAAGTGGCCCCTGCTAATGTATTCCAGCCATGTACGCCTGATTTTTCCCCTTTGTAGATAAGGTCTTCGATAGAATATGACATTGTGTACTCCAAGCATTATTAATAAAGTTACTCGCGTTTAGTCATCGGATAGATAACCGCTTAACCAATTCGCTTTATATTAGAATGCACCTCAAACAACACGATCTTAGTGATCTAGATCACATAAAACAGGGTTTATAAGCAAAGTGAATAGAAGTTAATCTTTTGCGGTAATTAAAATACTAATCTTGGGGATCAGTCTTGGCAGAGGCATTAAGCTTAATCATTAAATGGGAGATTTACCTTGTTCACATGAGATGCAAGAGGATTTAGAGTTGTAAACGTTGATCATTCGAATAGATTATCACTATCAACTCGCGACGAATCTCTTTTATTTCTGGTTATCGTTAATCCAAATATACTCTACATTGCTATCTTCTGCCTGCCAGAATGATTGGTAGTGCACTTTCCCTGTAAGTGGTGTCCATGTTTGTTGAGCATGTTTAAATGTCATTGTATAAGCAATTTTTATCGGTTTAATTCCAAGGCCAAACACGTTACAGGAAAATGTGTTTGGGGTAATAAAGTTAATGAATTGGCGCTTGATGCCCGATTGTGGATAAAGAATGGGTGGTAACGTCGAAAGGTCCAATTGTGTATTGGCAGAAAATATCGCATCAACCCTGTCAGCATCCAATGACGATAGTGCTTCAGATTGAAGCGAAGAAAGACCATCAGCATAGGCTGTTTGGGCAGTCAATAATAACGATAATAAAATGTATCCCAAACAGTGCTTTGTGTTCACAGTATCATCTGAGTGTTATATTGGTGTTGGACTTCTGTAAACATATCTCTTTAATACTGGCATGGCTATAAAAATAAAAATCCCTGCGATGTTACCATCTCAGGGAGTGTTTTATGCTAACAAGATAAGCGAATGATTTACGCTTTAGCTTGCTCACGTGCAATGGCGCGGTAAGCAATATCGGTACGGAAATAAACGTCATCCCAATGGATGGCATCCACTAAACCGTAAGCGGCCTGTTGGGCTTCGGTTACCGTGTTACCTAAGGCGGTAGCGCATAATACACGGCCGCCGTTAGTCACCACATGGCCGTCTTTCATCTCGGTGCCGGCATGGAACACTTTGCCGTGTACATCGCCAAGCGTTAAGCCGTTAATCACATCGCCTTTATTGTAAGCGTCTGGATAACCGCCAGCGGCCATCACCACACCGACTGCTGCGCGAGAGTCGAACTCTGCGGTGACTTTGTTCAATTCACCACGAGTGGCTGCTAGGCAAAGCTCAACGATGTCAGACTGTAAACGCATCATAATCGGCTGCGTTTCTGGGTCGCCAAAGCGGCAGTTGTATTCAAGCACTTTAGCGCTGCCATCTGGCGCAATCATTAGGCCAGCATATAAAAAGCCTGTGTAAACATTACCTTCTGCCGCCATGCCATCAACGGTTGGGCGGATAACATTGGCAATGGTCCAGTCGTGTACGGCTTGAGTCACAACCGGTGCAGGAGAGTATGCACCCATGCCGCCAGTGTTAGGGCCGTAATCGCCGTTGTCACGTGCTTTATGGTCTTGGCTGGTGGCCATTGCGAGAATGTTTTTGCCGTCTACCATCACGATAAAGCTGGCTTCTTCGCCTTTTAAAAATTCTTCAATCACCACGCGTGAACCGGCATCACCAAACTTATTACCTGCAAGCATATCGTCAATGGCAGCATCAGCTTCAACTTGATTGGCTGCGATAATCACGCCTTTCCCCGCGGCTAAACCGTCGGCTTTAATCACGACAGGGAAACCTGTTTTTGCGGTCAATGTTGCCGCATAAACTTTAGCGGGTGCAATCTCAGTGAAGTTTGAGTAGTCAGCCGTTGGAATGTTGTGACGGGCTAAAAAATCTTTAGTGAACGCTTTTGACGATTCAAGCTGTGCCGCGCCTTTTGTAGGGCCAAAAATCGCTAAGCCTGCAGCATTAAAAGCATCAACTACGCCTAGTGATAATGGCACTTCTGGGCCGACAATTGTAATTTCGATAGCGTTATCTTTGGCAAAGGCGACAAGTGCGTCAATTTGTTCAACATCAATAGCGACGTTTTCTAACTTAGGTTCTAAAGACGTACCAGCATTACCGGGGGCGACAAACACTTTTGTTACTTGTGCTGACTGAGCCGCTTTCCAGGCTAAAGCATGTTCACGACCGCCGCCACCAATTATAAGTACCTGCATCTTATTCACCTTTTAATAAATTAAATAATATGATTCTTTAAACGAAAAAAGCAGCCAAACAAGGCTGCTTATTTCTAATGTTGCTTAGTGGCGGAAGTGACGCATGCCAGTAAATACCATGGCCATACCGTGCTCATCTGCCGCGGCGATGATTTCTTCATCGCGAATAGAACCACCCGGTTGGATGATGCAGCTAATACCCGCTGCTGCGGCTGCGTCGATACCGTCGCGGAATGGGAAGAAAGCGTCAGATGCCATCACTGAGTTTTCAACCACTAAACCTTCATCGGCTGCTTTAATGCCAGCAATTTTCGCTGAGTAAACGCGGCTCATTTGGCCTGCACCGACACCGATTGTCATGCCATCTTTGGCGTAAACAATGGCGTTAGATTTTACAAACTTAGCCACTTTCCAGCAGAACATTAAGTCTTTTAATTCATCAGCTGTTGGTTGACGCTTAGACACCACTTTCACGTCTTCTAACTTCACCATGCCTTGATCGCGATCTTGCACTAACAAGCCACCATTCACGCGCTTGTAATCAAGTGTTGTGGTTTGAGTGTTCCACTCACCACATTCAAGTAAACGCACATTCACTTTAGCGGCAACGATGTCGCGGGCTGCCTGACTGACTTTAGGGGCAATAATCACTTCAACAAACTGACGGTCAACAATAGCTTGCGCCGTTTGAGCGTCTAACTCTTGGTTGAAGGCAATAATGCCTCCAAATGCTGATGTTGGGTCGGTTTTAAAAGCGCGGTCATAGGCTTCTAATAAGTTAGCGCCTAGTGCCACACCGCAAGGATTAGCGTGTTTAACGATAACGCATGCAGGGCCTTCAAACTCTTTAACGCATTCTAGCGCAGAATCTGTGTCGGCGATATTGTTGTAAGACAACGCCTTACCTTGTAGCTGAATCGCACTGGCCACTGAAGCTTCATCAATTTGCGTATCGACATAAAACGCCGCTTTTTGGTGGCTGTTTTCACCGTAACGTAAATCTTGTTTTTTAACGAATTGAGAATTAAAAGTACGTGGGAATGTAGAATCGTCATGACATTCGTCGTTACTGTGTGCTGGCACCATAGTACCGAAGTAGTTAGCAATCATGCCGTCATACGCTGCGGTGTGCTCAAATGCGGCAATGGCTAGGTCAAAACGAGTTGCTAATGTGGTGCTGCCGTTGTTGGCTTGCATCTCTGCAATCACGCGAGCGTAGTCTTTTGCGTTAACCACAATCGTGGTGTCTTTGTGGTTTTTGGCGGTTGAGCGCACCATGGTTGGGCCGCCAATGTCGATGTTCTCAATCGCGTCGGCTAAGGTGCAGCCCGGTTTTGCTACTGTTTCAGCAAATGGGTATAAGTTAACGGCCACTAAATCGATAGGGTTAATGGCGTTTTGTTCCATTACCACTTCGTCAATGCCGCGACGGGCTAAAATACCGCCGTGAATTTTTGGATGCAGCGTTTTAACACGACCATCCATAATTTCTGGGTGACCTGTGTAGTCAGAAACTTCAATTACCGGGATGTTGTTGTCTGCAAGTAGCTTTGCAGTACCGCCCGTAGATAAGAGTTCAACACCTTGTGCATGCAGCGCTTGTGCAAACTCAAGGATTCCAGTTTTATCTGATACGCTTAATAGCGCGCGACGAATTGGTCTGACATTATTCATGTAGGTACAGGGTCCACTAGTTTGATTTTAAGGATCTTTCGTAAAACAGAATTGCTTCAAGTCTGCTTTACCAAAGTCCCTCATGATGTTGCGATAACACCACTAGATACTGTCTTACGATTGGGCGGGCGTATTTTATCGCAAAGTGCATGTATTGGGTGTTTTTTCTGTGTGATTTCACAATATTGAAATAAGAACAAAGATAATCAAAAATAATCCATAATAAACCCTTGACCTTGGATTAAACTCCAAGGTTTATACTTAAGATAATTTCAGAGACTTTTTAGCTGAATACACTTTCTGAGTTGAGGTTTAATCATGTACCGAATAGGCGAACTTTCTGCCTTGTACGACATCAAGGCTGACACTTTACGGTTTTACGAAAAACACGGGCTGCTGTCTCCTTCGAGCCGCTCTGATTCAGGCTACAGATTATATAACCATGACGATTCTGACAGATTAAAGTTTATTCTTCGCGCCAAAGCGGTGGGTTTTTCGCTTAATGACATTGCCGATTTATTGTCTATAGAAGTGGATAAATCTAATCGAGCCTGTGCTGAGGTCAAAGGTTTGGTTGACACTAAGCTTGAGCAGGTTGAAGCTAAGTTAGCGGAGTTACAACATTTTGCAACGTCGTTAAAGAGTTTATCGAACACCTGTTGCGGCGGCCCAGATAGCGCGGAGCATTGCTCGATACTCGAAGCGTTAGAATCGTCTGACCAACATATTATTGCCAAAAAAGAACAGCATCATTTTGCTCATTCAGGTCATAAGGACTAAGTATGTTATTGACCAATTTTATTCATTTATTTTTAGAGTCCGCCCCATGGCTATTGTTGGGGTTAGTGTTAGCGGGTTTGCTAAAAGTGTTTGTGCCTATGGCGTGGATGCAAAAGCAACTCGGTGGCCATGGGATTAAAACAGTATTTAAGGCGGCATTATTAGGTGCGCCATTACCTTTGTGTTCTTGTGGGGTTATTCCTGCTGCGGTTGGTTTACGTCGCGCCGGAGCTTCAAAAGCGGCTACCACGTCATTTTTAGTGTCAACACCAGAAACCGGCGTCGACTCAATTACCGTATCTTACGTGTTACTGGGTCCGTTTATGGCCATAGTGCGTCCCATAGCCGCTATTACTAGTGCGATTGTTGCAGGGCTATTAGTGGGCCGCGATGACGATGATGGAGTGCCTTCATCGGCTAAAGCTGAGTCAGGCAACAAGCCTGCAGCAAAAGTGGAGTCGTCTTGCTGTGCAAGTAAGAAGGCCAATATATCAAGTTCATCTCAAGCCTCTTTAACTGCGAATGCCAGCGATGCTGACACAGTGCAGTATGCTGCTGTGAAAATGACCGCCGTTAAAGCTGAGTCGGTATTAAGCCCTATGGCTTCAGGCAAAATGTTGAGTGCTGAACAAGCGCCAAAGCAAAGTAGTTGTTGTGCGAGTAAGGCGGACAAATCATCTCAGGCGGTTGAGACTCAGGTAGTTGATGCAAATGCTGCACAGTCTCAATCATCACAAGCAGTATCATCACAGTCATGTTGCAGCGCAAATTCTGAAGCTATGAGTCCTAACGCAATGACTCCTGTCGCTGTAGAGCCTAAATCAGAGGCGGTTAAATCCAGTTGTTGCAGTAGTCAAGCTGAGCCGAAAGTTGAGGTAGCAAGCAGTTGTTGTGCGCCCAAGTCAGCTTCAGTGAGCCAAGATGTCGCAGTGAGCAGTGAAGATGCCAGCTGCTGTGCATCAACTCAGGACATGGCAACCGAGCTTAAACAAAACAGTGTATTTAGCCGAGTATTATCGGGCTTACATTACGCCGCGACTGATTTAGTGAGAGACACTACCTTGTGGTTGTTGGTCGGATTGTTTTTTGCTGCGTTAGTACAAACTTACGTACCTGCCGACTTTTTAGTGAAGTGGGGCGACGGCATTTTAGCCATGTTAGTCATGGTGTTAGTGTCTATCCCTATGTATATCTGCGCTACGGCTTCAACACCGATTGCTGCAGGCTTGCTATTAGCAGGGGTGTCACCCGGTGCGGTATTGGTGTTTATGATGGCAGGTCCAGCAACGAATATCGCGACACTCGGTGTTGTCACTAAAGAGTTAGGCAAACGTGCATTATATGGCTATCTAGGCGGCGTTATTGGCGTGTCGTTAGCGTTTGGCGTGTTGGTTAATTATTTAGTGGATACCTTTGGTTTTGAGGTGATGCCACAGATAGGTGAAGAACATGCGTTATTACCACAAGGTGTGGTGGCGGTATCTGGGATTGTGTTAGCGATATTAATGTCTAAAGTGCTGTGGGATAAGATCCCAAAAGGCAAAAAAGAGAAAAGTTGTTGTTCGTAATAAGTTAGCCGAATGGGTCAACCATAGTGCTAAGTGGATAAAAAACCAGTTATAAATAGTCTTTACACCTAAAAACAAAATACCGAGCTCATGGCTCGGTATTTTTTTATCTTACAACAGGCGAGGCTATTTGCCTTTGATGACTGAAGAGCTTGGGGCTTTTTTCGCATCTTTTGCTGCACGTTTTTCTTTTAACGATAGCAAGGGTTGTTTCTTTGACTCTTTTGAATTATTACGTTCTTTGCTCATGTTATTTACTCCGTGTATGGCTCAGGGCTTTGATCACTCTGTAAAAATTTTAAACAATATATGAATCACAATATCAAGTATAAGTAATGCGAATATAGCGTTGAGATAAGCATCCTGTTGGCTAAAAGCTTAAACCGATACTAGCACCAAGTTGAGCAAAAATATCTATAACATCGATAGATTATTTAGCGCTAGGGCTAGACGACAAAAGTATAAAGATATGCCCGCAATACAATGATGTATTAACGTGACTTCACATGAATAAAGTCGGGGATCTCTAATACATTATCGCCCCAATTTTCAATGAGTGCAGCATAAAGAAATTCGATAAAAACAAGGTATTTACGTGGCATATATACCCGTTGAGGGAAACTTAACGTCACTTTAGTTTGTGCCATTGGAAAGTCTTCTAAAATCGGAGTAAGTCGCTGACTTGTAATCGCTTCTTGGGCAATAATGACGGGCACCGCTGTGATGCCAAGCCCTTCGATGGCCGCTTCTCGCGCAAACGTAACATTATTCACTTTCAGTTGTGCTGGCGGATCAAGATCAACCCACTGCTTACCATCAAATATACGCCAACCACCATTGATGTGCGCCGATTGTAATTTTATCGCAGTGTGATCCATTAAATCTTGTGGGACTTTTGGCGTGCCATGACGTTTAAGGTAGTCGGGGCTGGCCATCAGTTGCCTACTGGCAGTCACCAGTGAGTAGCTTTGTAATTTGGGGTCATGAACCTCTGTTATTTGGAATAAAAAATCTACTCCTTCTTCAATCACATCCACTTTACGGTTAGTCAATTCTGCATCGATAGTGATGTTTGGGTAAGCGGCAAGAAAGCGCGCGAAAATACGCCCCAAAAATAATTGCCCTAATTCGATAGGGCTTATGATTTTTAAGTTGCCTTTAATGTCTTGTTGGCTGGCACTTAGTAAGTCTTCTGCACTTTGTAAATCTTGCAAAATTTTATTAATGCGATGGTAATAACTTGAACCCGCCTCGGTGAGCTTTAATGCCCGAGTTGTGCGAAATAAGAGCTGTACCCCTACATCAGCTTCTAACTCGGCAACCTTACGGCTGACTGTCGCTTTAGTGATCCCAAGGGCTTTAGCTGCACCGGTAAAGCTGCCTTGCTCTACTACTTGCGAGAAAATTTGAACGCGATTGAGATCCATATTGTTACACCTGTGGAACAGTGGGTTGAATTTTAACTATCTAATAAACTACACGAAACAGTAGTAAACTAGAAGGTAATAAATTAGGAGTTCAGCATGTCTATAAATAAACGTTTTATCATAGTGCCAAGTCTTATTCTGGCGGTCGTTATCGCAAGCGTTTATTGGTGGTTACAAGTGCGGTTTATTGAGTCGACCGATAACGCCTACGTGGAGACCGATATTTCAAGTATCAGTGTCAAAGTACCTGGCTATATTGTGCAATCGGCGGTGAGCGATAATCAGCATGTGAACCAAGGCGATGTCCTTGCACAATTAGAAGACAGCCAGTTTGTGGCGCGTGTCGCTCAAAGTCAGGCTGTGTTAGCCAGTTCGCAAGCCAATTTACAGACGTTGGCGGCGAAAGTGGATTTACAACAAGCCTTGATCAATCAAGCCAAAGCGGCTGTGGTTGCATCGCAGTCGGATCAGTTAATTGCCAAGCAGCAGTTAGCACGATCGCAAAAACTGAAGGTGAGCAATTACAGTTCGCAAAACGATGTTGATCAGCTCCAGGCCAGTTTTGATTCGGCATCGGCACACGTTGATGAGGCGCAAGCGGCATTAGTGGCAAAGCAGCGTGAATTGTCAGTGTTTAATGCCCAGTTATTGCAAGCTCAAGCTGACGTAGATCAAGCCCAAGCGAGTGTTGAATTGGCCAATATTCAATTAGCTGATACCAAAATTACTGCGCCATTTTCAGGCATTATTGGTAAGCGTGGTGCTTTAGTGGGGCAGTACGTGCAACCTGGGCAAGCATTGTTTAGCTTAGTGCCCGATTCACAGGTATGGATAACGGCCAATTTTAAAGAAACTCAAATCGAACATATGCAACCTGGTCAGGCTGTTAAAGTTACACTCGATGCCTATCCGGATGAAGAACTTAATGGCTTTATCGACAGCTTAGCGCCTGCTTCTGGTTCTAAATTTAGTTTGTTGCCGGCTGAAAATGCTACCGGTAATTTTACTAAAATTGTGCAGCGTATTCCGGTGCGGATCCGTATTGATAACGAAAATGCGGCGATAGCCCAAACTCGTATTTTACCTGGACTGAGTGCAGTCGTTAAGGTCGACACCGAGAGTGCAACTCAAGCACATGCCACCGCGAAAGCGAACTTTAATGATTCGGCCGCTGTCACTGCAGGGCGTTAATATGAGCCAGTCAGTGGCAGAGTTAGATGCTAATCAAGTCGCTAGTGATAAACCGACAGGGTATCAACGTGGCAGTTATCGCTCATGGATTGCGGTAGCAGGTGGGCTTATTGGCGCATTTATGGCGATTTTGGATATTCAAATCACCAATGCATCAATGAAAGAAATTCAAGGCAGCTTAGGCGCAACGCTAGAAGAAGGTAGTTGGATCGCGACCGCGTATTTAGTCGCCGAAATGATCGCTATTCCTTTGTCTGGCTGGCTCAGCACGGGTTTATCGACCAGACGTTATTTATTGTGGACCACGGCGGCTTTTATTGTTGCCTCAATATTGTGCTCAATGTCTTGGAACCTTGAGTCGATGATAGCCTTTCGTGCACTGCAGGGCTTTTTTGGTGGCGCGCTTATTCCATTAGCGTTTCGGCTTATTCTTGAATTTTTACCCGACAGTAAACGCGCCATGGGCATGGCGTTGTTTGGCGTTACGGCAACTTTTGCTCCGTCTATTGGCCCAACACTAGGCGGTTGGTTAACAGAGCAGTTTAGTTGGCATTATCTGTTTTATATTAACGTGCCGCCGGGCATATTAGTGATGGTGATGCTGGCGTATGGGTTGGAGCGTAAACCCATTATTTGGGACAAACTCAAAAATGCAGATTACTCCGGCATTATTACAATGGCACTGGGAATGGGCTGCTTAGAGGTCGTGTTAGAAGAGGGGAATCGTAAAGATTGGTTTGGTTCTGATCTTATTCGTAACCTCGCAATCATTGCTGTGATCAATATTGGTTTGTTTATTTGGATCCAATTACGCAAACCCCAACCTTTGGTCAATATCAGGTTGCTCGGACAACGTGACTTTGCCTTGTCTACCGTGGCGTACTTTTTATTGGGCATGGCATTATTTGGTGCCATTTATTTAATCCCGTTATATCTGTCGCAAATTCATGATTACACGCCGCTCGAAATTGGTGAAGTGATCATGTGGATGGGCTTTCCGCAATTATTAGTGTTACCGCTAGTGCCTAAATTGATGCAACGTTTTGATCCTCGCTACTTAGCTGCCATTGGTTTTGCACTATTCTCAATCAGTTATTATATGAACAGCCATATGACAATTGATTATGCTGGCGATCAAATGATTACAGCACAAATCGTCAGGGCGTTAGGGCAACCGTTTATTTTAGTGCCTATTGGTATTTTAGCGACGATGCATCTTAAAGCACATGAAAATGCCTCTGCATCGACGGTATTGAATGTGATGCGTAATCTCGGTGGCGCCTTTGGTATTGCGCTGGTGGCAACGCTAAGTGATAACTTGTCTCGTATGCATCTAGCTCATATTAAAGAAACATTGCCCGCGGTGAGTGCGCAAGCATACCAGTATATTAATGACACAACTTCGATATTACAAAGTGCTGGTTCTGATGTTGTAAGCGCCAATGCACAAGCTTATGCTTTACTGGCTAAAAGTATGACGCAACAGGCATATGTTCAAGCTTATAACGACGTATTTTTTATTATGTCTTGTCTGCTTTTTATCGCTGTCATCGCGGTGTTACTGATTCGAAAACCGCTCGAAAAAAGTGGCTCAGATCAGCCGAATGAAGTGCATTAATCATGATAGTATTATCTTATACCATTGCGCGTTAATAAGTGATGACTCAGCGAGAGTTTAAAGGAATACCCCAGAAGCTTTTGCTCTGCGTTCTCGCTATTTAAAAGGGAACAAGTACAACCGATTAAGGTGAAAAATGTCGTTAACTTGGTTAGATGTGGGCTTTACTGAATTGTCTTTAGAGCAGCTGTATTGCTTATTACAACTGCGTGTCGATGTGTTTGTTGTAGAGCAAAATTGTCCTTATCCAGAATTAGATGGAAAAGACAAAGATGCGCATGCAAGGCATTTACTCGGCATTAATAGTCAGCAAGAAATGGTAGCTTACAGTCGTATACTTGCACCAAATGTCAGTTACCCTCAAGCCAGTATTGGCCGTGTGGCTGTGGCTAAATCAGCGCGAGGTCAAGGCGTAGCCAATCAATTAATGCAGCGTGCTATAGCCATTGCAAAACAACGCTGGCCAGATGATCATATTCAAATTGGTGCTCAAGATTATTTACGTCATTTTTATCAACAGCTTGGTTTTGTTGTTAATTCTGAAGTGTATCTTGAAGACGGAATCCCACATCTTGATATGCTGCTTACTTATTCATAAATGTTAAGGAATATAAATGTCTGATTATTCAATCAATACTCAACAAATTGTCTGTGTTGCGCAGTTTGTAGCTAAAGAAGGTAAGCGTGATGCATTATTGGCAGCATTAGCGAGTTTAGTGCCTGATACTCGCCGTGAACTGGGTTGTATTCGCTATGAATTAAATGTCAGTATTGAAGATGATCGTAAAGTGGCATTTGTTGAAAAATTTGTCGATCGGGCAGCGTTTGATAAGCATTGTGCTAAAGATGCCATTGAGCACTACTTTCACAATGTGATGCCAGAGCTTGTTGAGTCGCATCATGTGGAAGTATTTAATCAAGTGATAGCGTAAGGCGCTTTAGCCGTCGTTGTGATTCGTTTTATAAGTGCTTACTAAAAAGGTGCTTACATAAAAATGCCAGTCTCATTAGACTGGCATTTTTTATCATTAAAGTTGCCTAGTTTATGCTGGCATCAAGATGATTAGAAGTCGTAACGTGCACCAACAGTGAAGATGTTATCATCTTCTAAATCTACAGTTGCAGTACCCACTTTATGGTCGCCTTCATACATTGCATAATGGCCATAAACGAGCGTTGACTTAGAAATGCGGTAGTCAGCACCAATAGTAATATTGGTTACGTCAACATCAGTGCCAGTGGCATCTTTGATGTTTTTGTAGTACTTACCAAAACCAGCATCGTCTTGACCGTATTCAGCTTTTAAGTTTACGCCGTTTAAGTCATAAGATACGTTAACGAAGAAAGAATCACCTTCTTGATCAGAAGTTTGGCTTTCAGTATTTTGGTATAAACCACCTAGTTTAAAGTCACCTAATTTAACTTGTGCCACACCACGGTACGCATCAATGCCACCAATCGTGTTATAAGCAGCTGCTACATAGTAGTTTTGAGCTTTAAGGCCTTTATCACCAATCGTTGCGCTTAATGCGTATTGGTCTTCGTACGAATCTTTGCCATCAGCATCTGTGTAGTTGTCTTCCATTAAATACGTAGCATTTAATGTCACTAAACCACCAATGACTGGTGAGTAGTACCAAATACCGTCTGCTTTACGATCCTGGCCGCCAATTAAGCGGTCGATATCAGCGTTGAAGTTACCGAATAAATCGATGCCACCTTCAGACTGTTTAAATACTGTGTCATTACGACCAACAAGTACGGTACCGGCATTGGTTTTTAAACCAAGGAAAGTGTTACGTGATTTAAATGCAACCTCATCACCGCCACTGTCTTTAGTTTGAGTGGTGTTTTCTACTTGGAATTCCATTTGGTATAGAAGCTCAACACCGTCGCTGATTTTCTCGCTACCTTTAACGCCTAAGTTAGAAAAGTTATTTTCTAACACAGTACCTTCTTTACCATTTTGCGTTGTAGAGCCGTTATCAGAATTAGTTACAGCTAAATCCAAACGACCATAGAAACTTGGGCCTTCAGCAAGCGTAGCAAAAGAAACGAGTGTAAGTACTGAGGCTACCGATGCAGAGATTAAGGTCTTTTTCATCTTTCATGCTCCCTAGAACGTTATGTTCTATATTCCATTTTTCATGGTTTTAGTTAGTGAAGTCTGTTGCAGATACTATCCTGTAACAATCTGGTGCAGATTTTTACAGATTTAGCATCGTCATAGTGTGGGCTAGATCAAATAAACTGGCCCTACCTAAAAATTTGTGCAGAAAACTGTGACAATGGCGATGATTTATCAATTTTTGTCACATTTCAGTGCGGATATACCTCTTTTGGGATGTTCCTATTTATTAATAAATAGGCTAGCGCACAACAACAAAAGCGATATTCCAGTAGTTTAGCGTATGTTAATTTAATTGTTGAATATATTAACGACTTGGATCACTAGACCTTAGTCTAGTAAGGCTGATAATTAATCAAATCAAGTGACTGCTATAAAAAGTAGCGGCATCAAAGTAGTGCGACTCCGTCAGTTACTCGTTTATCTGCAACAAACATTTAGCTTTAGCGTGAAATCAGCTAGAATCGCCAGCGAAATTGGTCGTTAATCGAGGCGTAATCCATGTTGTCTGAATCTTATACTCATCGTTTTGCTGGCGTGGGGCGTTTATACGGTCAAGCGGCATTGACGACTTTCTCACAAGCCCATGTGGTGGTTGTCGGGATTGGCGGAGTAGGGACGTGGGTCGCCGAAGCGCTAGCGCGCAGTGGTATAGGGCAAATCACCCTCATCGATTTAGATGATATTTGTGTGACAAACACCAATCGCCAAATTCATGCGTTAACTTCTACTATTGGTCAGTCGAAAGTTGAGGTAATGGCAAAACGGATTAACGAGATCAATCCAGAGTGTATTGTTAATGAAGTCGAAGACTTTGTGACGTTAGATAATTTAGGCGAATACTTTGTTCCGGCATCGCGAGGCGGTACGATTGATTATGTGGTTGATTGCATCGATGCCGTTAAACAAAAAGCAGGCTTAATCGCCTGGTGTAAGCGTAATAAAATCCCGTTAGTGACGATTGGCGGCGCGGGTGGCCAGACTGATCCGACGTTAATTCAAGTGACCGATTTAGCCAAAACAGTACAAGACCCTTTATTGGCTAAGGTGCGTAATATATTGCGTAAAGAATATAATTTTAGCAAAAACGTGCAACGTCGATTTGCCGTTGATGCGGTTTTTTCCACTCAGCATTTAGTCTACCCACAAGCCGATGGCAGCGTATGCAATACCAAAGCAACAGCAGAAGGTAGCATGCGTATGGACTGTGCATCGGGATTTGGCGCAATCACTATGGTTACTGGCACCTTTGCTTTTGTGGCCGTGAGCCGAGTATTAACTAAATTAGCAGCAAAGTAAGCCATCGGCTTACAACGCCTAGCATTGCCCAGAATACATAGCCTTTGAATATCATTACCAAAGTTATGCATAACTTCTATGACAAGATTTACCCTGCGTCTATTAGCCTAATATTGGCGGTTGTATTTAACCGCCCCCATATTGAGTTCACATCACGTTAATTGTCCTCTCCATTGTCTTTTATACTAATACGCTCTCATACACTGGACCTTAAGCATTAAGGCCTGCAAAAATTCCATCTAACGTTATGTCTTTTCTAGATTTTCTTTGTTGTGACTTTTTTGCGTTTATTGTTATATAGCAGACCGCCCAGTCTATCTTT
>NZ_JBOZPS010000023.1:0-63751 GCF_050849305.1 Shewanella sp. MF05960
GTTAATGGACTCATCCCATTTGATTACATCATGGCTTGCCTTAATGACCTGTGCCAACCAGCACCGGATATCGATAGCTTGTTACCCTGGAATTTTAAAAAATAGGTGTGGTTCGCTAGACGCTTACTCTTTATCAAGTGATACTGTTGTTTTAGATTAACTGAGAGCAATTTAGAGGGGAGTTATTCTGAATTAGGTTAGCAATCATTAGAGGTATTTAACGTTGATTTATTCACTACGATAATAATCAGTCACATCCAAACTTAGATAACAAAAAAGCGCCTTTCGGCGCTTTTTTAGTTTGGTTAATCAGGTGATTAACGCTTATCAACGCTCACAAAATCACGCGCAGACTCGCCAGTGTATAACTGACGTGGACGGCTGATTTTATGGCCTGGTTGATCTAACATTTCTTTCCAATGTGAAATCCAACCAACAGTACGTGACAGTGCAAATAACACTGTGAACATATCGTTAGGGATACCAATGGCTTTCATGATGATACCAGAGTAGAAATCAACGTTCGGGTATAGCTTCTTAGAGATGAAGTATTCATCTTCAAGGGCAATACGCTCAAGTTCCATTGCTACGTCTAATAATGGGTCAACCACTTTAAGTTCTTTAAGGACTTCATGACAGGTTTCACGCATCACTTTAGCGCGAGGGTCGAAGTTCTTATAAACACGGTGGCCAAAGCCCATTAGACGGAATGGATCGTTTTTGTCTTTCGCTTTCGCGATAAACTCAGGAATGCGATCAACACTGCCGATTTCTTCTAACATTTCTAAGCAAGCTTCGTTAGCACCACCATGAGCGGGCCCCCACAACGAAGCAATACCAGCTGCGATACATGCAAATGGATTCGCACCAGAAGAACCAGCTAAGCGGACTGTAGATGTAGAGGCATTTTGCTCATGATCAGCATGCAATACAAAAATACGTTCCATTGCTTTTTCAACGACTGGATTAACTTTGTACTCTTCACATGGAGTAGCAAACATCATCGACAGGAAGTTACCCGCATAACTTAAATCGTTACGTGGATAAACAAAAGGTTGTCCCATTGAGTACTTGTAGCACATCGCTGCGATTGTCGGCATTTTCGACACTAGGCGGTAAGCTGCAATTTCACGATGCTTTGGATTGTTCACATCAAGAGAGTCTTGATAGAAAGCAGATAATGCACCGGTTACACCACATAGCATAGCCATTGGGTGTGCGTCACGACGGAAGCCTCTGAAGAAGAATGCAATTTGC
Organism: Shewanella sp. MF05960; assembly: GCF_050849305.1. Lineage (NCBI taxonomy): Bacteria > Pseudomonadati > Pseudomonadota > Gammaproteobacteria > Alteromonadales > Shewanellaceae > Shewanella > Shewanella sp. MF05960. The sequence goes on from NZ_JBOZPS010000023.1 coordinate 1,258, forward strand.
TCATGTACCATAGTGTGTTCTTTCACTGTGGCAACAAATTGTTCGTAATCAACTTTCGACGGTAATTCACCGTAAAGGAGCAGGTAGCATAAATCTAAATAGGTCGATTCGGTTGCTAGCTGTTCAATTGGGTATCCACGATGCAACAAAATACCTTTATCACCATCGATATAGGTAATTGCTGACTCACAAGATGCAGTAGCTAAAAAGCCTGGATCGAAGGTGAAATAACCTTTCTTCCCAAGTGTGCTAATATCGATTACATCAAAACCTTCAGTACCTTTTTTAATCGGTAGGTCGATTGAATCGTTTCCTGGTAACTCTAATTTGGCTATATTATCAGCCATACCCCGTTCTCCTTACGTCATTCTTATCTATGAGTGCGGCATGTTAAGCGGACATTACTGTACAGTGAATGTGGATCACAGATCAATTTAAATAAGCGTTTAAATTTGTTAGACCATGGTATATATCAGCTGAAAACCGCTCTGCGCTTGCATTAGAATAAAAAATCAATAAAAAAACTTATTTTGCATAATGTGAGGTTTGTATTTGACAATTCCCACGAGTATACTTGCCTGCGTCCCTAAGGGAGACCAACGTCACAGTTTAGGAATGATGAATTTACGAACTAAATAGTGATTTCTCAACTGATTAAGATGTGTGAGTAGTCTGTTTTTTGTTTAATACTGTTATGCCGAATGTCGACATTGTCCATTAAGCAAAAAAATAGACACATAACAAAAACAATGCTCAATGGAGCTGAGTGAGCAGAACGTGAAAAAGCAAAGACCTGTCCATCTAGACCTGCAGACGATAAGCTTTCCTGCGACAGCTATCGCGTCAATCCTACACCGCATTTCCGGTGTCATCATGCTATTTGCTATTGGTATCCTTCTTTGGTTGTTAAATTCAACTTTAACATCAGCAGAAGGTTTCGCTAGCGTACAATCCTTGTTCGATGGTTTCGTGATGAAGTTCATCCTCTGGGGAATTCTTACCGCGTTGGGTTATCACTTATTAGGTGGCATTCGCCATTTAGTGATGGATACCGGTCGTTGGGAAGAGTTAACTTCGGGTGTCGCATCAGCTAAAGCTACTTTTGCTTTAGCAGCGGTTTTATCAGTAATAGCGGGGATTTGGGTATGGTAACAAACGCAGCAAGTTTTGGACGCAGTGGTGTTCATGACTATATTCTATTACGCGCAAGCGCAGTGATTCTCGCTTGTTATACTGTCTTCTTAGTTGGCTTTATCGCGTGTAGTGCCCCGTTAACATTCGAGATTTGGAATGGCTTATTTAGTTCACTTCCAATGAAAGTATTTACCCTTATAACGTTAGTTGCTTTGCTTATCCATGCGTGGATTGGTGTATGGCAAGTATTGACAGATTATGTCAAAAATACAGCGTTACGTGGTGTATTACAGTTTACCTTTGTATTGATTGCTTTTAGTTATTTAGCGTCAGGCATAGTAATAGTGTGGGGTGTTTAAGTGAGTATTCCAGTACGCGAATTTGATGTAATCGTAATCGGTGCCGGCGGCGCGGGTATGCGTGCGGCATTACAGATTTCTAAAGAAGGTAAGAGCTGTGCGCTTTTATCTAAAGTGTTCCCGACTCGTTCTCATACCGTTTCTGCTCAAGGTGGTATCACCGTAGCATTAGGTAATGCACACGAAGACCATTGGGAACAACACATGTACGACACGGTTAAAGGTTCTGATTTTATCGGTGACCAAGAAGCCATTGAGTTTATGTGTCAAACCGGTCCAGAAGCAATTATCGAACTTGAGCAAATGGGTCTACCGTTTTCTCGTTTCGAAAATGGCACAATTTATCAGCGTCCTTTCGGCGGCCAGTCGCGTAACTTCGGTGGTGAGCAAGCAGCTCGTACTGCTGCAGCAGCAGACCGTACTGGTCATGCGTTGCTTCATTGCCTTTATCAACAAAACGTCAAGCATAAAACAGATGTGTATTCTGAATGGTATGCATTAGATCTCGTTAAAAACGAAGATGGCGTTATTGTGGGTTGTACTGCGATTGAAATTGAAACGGGCGAGATTGTTTATTTCAAAGCCAAAGCAACTATTTTAGCCACTGGCGGTGCAGGGCGTATTTACGCTTCAACCACTAATGCGCACATTAACACTGGCGACGGTGTTGGTATGGCTGCTCGTGCAGGCGTTCAGTTACAAGACATGGAAATGTGGCAGTTCCACCCTACGGGTATTGCTGGTGCAGGTGTTTTGGTTACTGAAGGTTGTCGTGGTGAAGGTGGATATCTTCTAAACAAAGATGGCGAGCGTTTCATGGAACGTTATGCGCCAAACGCGAAAGATTTAGCATCACGTGACGTGGTTGCACGTTCAATGATGACTGAAATTCGTGAAGGCCGTGGTTTAGACGGTCCTTTAGGTCCACATTGTTTACTAAAGCTTGATCATTTAGGTAAAGAAACCCTTGAAGCTCGTCTTCCTGGTGTATGTGAATTGTCTCGTACCTTTGCTCATATTGATCCAGCCGATGGTCCAATTCCAGTGTTGCCAACTTGTCACTATATGATGGGCGGTTTACCGACTAAAGTGAGTGGTCAAGTTATTCGTATGAATGATGATGGCACTGAACAAGATGTATTAGGTTTATTTGCTGTGGGTGAGATTGCTTGTGTATCTGTACACGGTGCAAACCGCTTAGGTGGTAACTCACTGCTGGATTTAGTGGTATTTGGTCGTGCTGCTGGTCAGCATTTAGGTAAAGCATTAGATGCGACACCTGATCCAAAACCGGCTTCAGACGTAGAAATTAATGCATCACTTGCTCGTCTTAATCGTTGGGAAAGCAACAAAGACGGTGAAGAGCCTGCGGTTATCCGTAAAGACCTTCAATTGTGTATGCAGTTAAATTTCTCTGTTTTCCGCAGTGGAGATGCCATGGCTGAAGGTTTAGAACAGCTACAAGCAATTCAAAAGCGTCTTGAAAATGCTAAGTTATCTGATAATTCGACAGAATTTAATACTCAACGTATTGAATGTTTAGAGTTAGATAATTTAATGGCTACAGCGCTAGCAACGGCTTATGCAGCTAACTTCCGTACTGAAAGCCGTGGTGCGCATTCTCGTGAAGATTACTTAGATCGTGATGATGATAATTGGTTATGTCATAGTTTGTATAACCCAGTCACTCAAGGTATGAGCAAACGTGATGTCAACATGACACCTAAATTACGTGAAGCGTTTCCACCCGTAAAACGTACCTATTAGGCAGGAGTTGCAAAAGATGAAATTAACATTTGCATTGTATCGTTATAATCCTGATGTAGATACCAAGCCTTATATGAAGGATTACACCCTTGAAGTGCCTGATGGCACTGACATGATGGTGTTAGATGCGTTAATTAAACTGAAAGAACAAGACTCAACGCTTGCGTTCCGTCGCTCATGCCGTGAAGGTGTGTGTGGTTCTGACGGTGTAAACATGAATGGTAAAAACGGATTAGCGTGTATCACGCCATTATCGACCTTTAAAGGGAAGAAAATTGAAATCCGTCCTTTACCAGGCATGCCAGTAGTTCGTGATTTGGTTGTTGACCTTACTCAGTTCTACAAGCAATACGAAAAAATTAAGCCTTATCTGATTAATGACGAACAGGCTCCAGCTCGTGAACATTTACAATCACCTGAAGAGCGTGCTCATTTAGATGGTTTATATGAATGTATCATGTGTGCATGTTGTTCAACTGCTTGTCCATCTTTCTGGTGGAATCCTGATAAGTTTATCGGACCAAGCGGTTTATTACATGCTTATCGTTTCTTAATTGACAGTCGTGATACGGCCACAGAAGAGCGTTTATCTGAACTAGATGATGCTTACAGTGTGTTCCGTTGTCATGGCATCATGAACTGTGTTGATGTTTGTCCAAAAGGATTAAACCCAACTAAAGCGATTGGTCACATTAAGTCAATGCTGCTTAAGCGAGCTGTTTAATGCACGAAGTTGAGCAAAATAATGTAGATTATTAAGCTCTAATAAGAGTCATCTTCAATCTTGGGGATGGCTCTTTTGTGCGTTATAAGTAAGACCTTCTGCTATTATCTTTTAGCTTATTGAAGATAATGTCAGTCTACGTGTGAAGTAACTTCGTTACTCACTGTTATGTTTATGGCTAGCACGTGTATCAAGTTTGAAAGGAATAACAATGCACCAAGGCATCATGAAAGCCTGGCTCGAGTCGTCACATTTAAATGGTTCGAACTCGTCCTACGTAGAAGAGATGTATGAATCCTATCAAGAAGATCCGCAATCAGTTTCGTCTGATTGGCAGCTTGTTTTTGATAATCTTCCTCCCGTTGAAGGTGCCTCTGTCGAAGTACCGGAAACTGCCCACTCTAAAGTTCGTGACTATTTCCGCAGTTTAGCACTAGAAAGTCGCTCTAAAGGCGCTGCTCGCGTCAGCGACCCTGAGCTGGATGCGAAGCAAGTTAAAGTTCTGCAGTTAATTAACGCTCACCGTTTTCGTGGCCATCAAAATGCCAATCTAGACCCATTAGGGTTATGGAAGCGTGAAGCTGTTCAAGAATTAGATCCTGCTTATCACGGGTTAAATGCTGAAGATATGCAACGTGAGTTTAATACGGGTTCATTCGCTTTAGGCGGTGAAACCATGAAACTTGCTGATATCATTCATGCCCTTAAAAGTACTTATTGTGCTTCTATCGGTGCTGAATACATGCATATTACTGACACCGATGAAAAGCGTTGGATACAACAACGTCTTGAACCGACATTAGGTAAAGCCAAATACGATAATGCAGTTAAAAAACGTATTCTTGAAGGCTTGAATGCGGCTGAAGGTATTGAAAAATATCTTGGTGCTAAGTTCCCTGGTGCTAAACGTTTCTCGTTAGAAGGTGGTGATGCGCTCGTTCCGATGATGCGTGAAATCATTTATCGCGCAGGTGAAGCTGGCACGAAAGAAATCGTAGTGGGTATGGCTCACCGCGGTCGCTTGAATTTGCTTATTAACGTGCTAGGTAAGCGTCCTGCTGAATTGTTTGACGAGTTTGCCGGTAAGCATGCTGATACTCATGGCTCAGGTGACGTTAAATATCACCAAGGTTTCTCATCAGATTTTGAAACGCCAGGTGGCAATGTCCATTTAGCGTTAGCCTTTAACCCATCTCACTTAGAGATCGTTAATCCAGTGGTTATTGGTTCTGTTCGTGCTCGTCAAGATCGTCGTGGTTGTAAAGACGGCCTGCAAGTGATGCCTATTACCATTCATGGTGACTCAGCCATTACCGGTCAAGGCATTGTGCAAGAGACATTTAACATGTCTCAAACACGTGGCTTTACGGTTGGCGGTAGTATTCGTATCGTCGTCAACAACCAGGTGGGCTTTACCACATCTAACCATGCTGACGTGCGCTCTACAGAATACTGTACCGATATCGCGAAGATGGTTCAGGCGCCCATTTTCCATGTGAATTCAGATGATCCAGAAGCTGTAGCGTTTATTTCTCAGTTGGCTGTAGATTATCGTAATGAGTTTAAACGGGATGTGGTGATTGATTTAGTTTGTTATCGCCGCCATGGCCATAACGAAGCGGATGAGCCTAGTGCAACGCAGCCGCTAATGTATGCCAAAATCAAAAAACACCCAACACCACGTAAAATATACGCTGACAAATTAATTGCTGAAAACAGCATTCCTGCTGATGAAGTGACCGGGCTGATTAACCATTACCGTGATGCGTTAGATGCGGGTGATTGTGTGGTTAAAGAATGGCGTCCTATGACGTTGCATACTGTTGACTGGACACCGTATTTAAATCGCGAATGGGATGAAGATTACGCCGGTTCAATGTCGATGGAACGCTTGCAGAATTTAGCCAACAAGTTGGTTGATATTCCACAAAGCCATACATTACAGTCTCGCGTTGCTAAAATTTGTGCCGATCGTGCTTCAATGGCCTCAGGTGAGAAATTATTAGACTGGGGTTTCGCTGAAACCTTAGCTTATGCTTCTATCCTTGAAGACAAAAAGCGCGTTCGCATTACCGGTCAAGACTCTGGTCGCGGCACGTTCTTCCATCGTCATGCGGTTTTGCATAACCAAAACGACGGAACGACCTATTTACCTTTGCGTAATGTGGCTGACGAACAAGGGCCAATTGATATTACAGACTCAGTGTTGTCTGAAGCATCAGTACTTGCATTTGAATACGGTTACGCAACAGCAGAACCTGGTGGATTAACCATTTGGGAAGCGCAGTTTGGCGACTTTGTTAACTGTGCCCAAGTGGTTATTGACCAATTCTTATCATCTGGTGAGCAAAAGTGGGGCCGTTTATGCGGTCTAACAATGTTACTGCCTCATGGTTATGAAGGTCAGGGTCCAGAGCATTCAAGTGCGCGTTTAGAGCGTTTCTTACAACTTTGTGCTAACCACAATATGCAGGTATGTGTGCCATCAACACCGGCACAGGTTTACCACATGTTGCGTCGCCAAGTTGTACGTCCTATGCGTCGTCCATTGGTTGTGATGTCACCTAAATCTTTATTGCGTCACCCGTTAGCGGTATCAAGTTTAGAAGAACTTGCTGAAGGCACTTTCCAAAATATTATTGGCGAGATTGATACTTTAGACGCAAGCAAGGTTGATCGCGTTGTATTTTGTAGTGGTAAAGTGTATTTCGAGCTTCTTGAAAAACGTCGTAAAGAAAACATCACTAACGTTGCCATTATTCGTGTTGAGCAGCTATACCCATTCCCTGATGTGGAAATGCGTGCAGCATTAGAAACATATCAACATGTTAAAGATTTTGTATGGTGTCAGGAAGAGCCGCAAAACCAAGGTGCATGGTACTGTAGCCAGCATCACTTCTGGGCTAACATTCCTGCAGGTGCTCAACTAACTTATGCCGGTCGTGAAGCGTCAGCTGCACCAGCATGTGGTTATCCATCACTGCATGTACACCAGCAAGAATCATTAGTTAATAGCGCATTAAAACTGTCGTAATAGATAATTTATATAAAGGGAAGCTTTCCATGAGTATCGAAATTAAGGTACCCGTATTACCAGAATCAGTTGCTGATGCAACAATTGCTACTTGGCATGTAAAACCTGGTGAGGCGGTCACTCGCGATCAAAACTTAGTTGATATCGAGACTGATAAAGTTGTGTTAGAAGTGGTAGCACCAGAAGACGGTTCGATTTCTGAGTTGTTATTCCAAGAAGGCGACACAGTTTTAGGCGAGCAAGTGATTGCTAAGTTTGTTGCTGGTGTTGTGTCTGGTCAAGAAGTGACTAAAGCTGAAGCTCAAGCTCCTGCTAGTGACGCGGCAAGTGATGAGTCTAGCGACGCATTAAGCCCATCTGTACGTCGTTTAATTGCGGAGCATAATCTTGATGCTGCAAAGATTAAAGGCACTGGTGTTGGTGGGCGTATCACTAAAGAAGACGTTGAAGCATTTGCTAAATCAGCACCTGCTAGCAAACCTGCTGCTGTAGCGGCACCGGTTGCACCGTTAGAAGGTCGTAGCGAGAAACGTGTTCCAATGTCACGTCTTCGTAAAACGATTGCAAAACGTCTTTTAGAAGCGAAAAATTCAACGGCTATGCTAACTACGTTTAACGAAGTTAACATGAAGCCAATCATGGATATTCGTAAGCAGTACCAAGACATTTTCGAAAAACGCCATGGTATTCGTTTAGGCTTTATGTCTTTCTATATCAAAGCTGTGACAGAAGCGCTAAAACGTTTCCCAGAAGTGAATGCCTCTATTGATGGTGATGACATTGTTTATCACAACTATTTTGACATCAGCATTGCCGTATCAACACCTCGCGGATTGGTAACACCAGTTCTGCGTGATACCGATACCATGAACTTAGCTGAAATCGAAAAAGCGGTACGTGAATTAGCCATTAAAGGCCGTGACGGAAAACTTTCTGTTGCAGACATGACTGGCGGTAACTTCACTGTGACTAACGGTGGTGTTTTCGGCTCACTAATGTCTACACCAATTTTGAACCTGCCACAAAGCGCAATCTTAGGCATGCATGCCATTAAAGATCGCCCAATGGCAGTCAATGGTCAGGTTGAAATCCTGCCTATGATGTACCTAGCACTCTCTTACGACCACCGTATTGTTGATGGTCGTGAGTCAGTTGGCTTCTTAGTCGCAATTAAAGACTTCTTAGAAGATCCAACTCGTCTGCTACTTGATCTATAAGTTAGTAGATAAACCCTCGTCGCTGGCTCATGGTGAGCCAGTTGGATTTGATTAGAAGTATATGGATAGATCATCATGAATTTGCATGAGTATCAGGCAAAATCTTTATTTGCCGAATATGGTTTACCAGTCTCTGAAGGCTTTGCATGTGATACTGCTCAAGAAGCAGTAGAAGCGGCTGGCCACATTGGCGGAAACTTATGGGTTGTTAAGTGTCAAGTACACGCAGGCGGCCGTGGTAAAGCGGGTGGCGTTAAAGTGACCGGCAATAAAGACGAAATCAGAGCATTCGCTGAAAACTGGTTAGGTAAGAACTTAGTAACGTACCAGACTGACGCTAAAGGTCAGCCAGTTGCTAAAATTCTAGTTGAAAGCTGTACTGACATCGCTAACGAATTGTACCTAGGTGCAGTGGTTGACCGTAGCACACGTCGCGTTGTGTTTATGGCATCAACAGAAGGTGGTGTTGATATTGAAACTGTGGCTGAACATACGCCAGAGCTTATCCACACAGCTATCATTGATCCGTTAACTGGTCCTCAAGCTTTCCAAGCTCGTGATCTTGGCTTTAAGTTAGGTTTAAACCCAACTCAAATGAAGCAGTTCACTAAGATCTTTATGGGTCTTGCGAACATGTTTAACGACCATGATTTTGCGTTATTAGAAATCAACCCACTTGTTATCACAACTGAAGGCAATCTTCACTGTTTAGATGGCAAAATTGGTATTGATGGCAACGCATTATTCCGTCAGCCAAAAATCAAAGCGATGCACGATCCATCACAAGATGACGCTCGTGAAGCGCACGCTGCTAAATTTGAATTAAACTATGTTGCTTTAGACGGTAACGTAGGTTGTATGGTTAACGGTGCTGGCCTAGCAATGGGCACAATGGACATCGTAAACCTACACGGCGGCAAGCCTGCTAACTTCTTAGACGTTGGCGGTGGAGCAACGAAAGAACGTGTAGCTGAAGCCTTTAAGATCATTCTTTCTGACAGCAATGTTAAAGCGGTATTGGTTAACATCTTCGGTGGTATCGTACGTTGCGATATGATCGCTGAAGGTATTATCGGTGCGGTTAAAGAAGTTGGCGTTAAAGTGCCAGTCGTTGTACGTCTTGAAGGTACTAACGCCGAATTAGGTCGTGAAGTATTGGCAAAATCTGGTCTTGATATCATCGCGGCTACAAGTCTAACTGACGCGGCTGAGCAAGTTGTTAAAGCTGCGGAGGGCAAATAATGTCTGTTTTAATTAACAAAGATACCAAGGTAATCTGTCAAGGTTTCACTGGTGGTCAGGGTACTTTCCACTCTGAACAGGCGATTGCTTACGGCACGCAAATGGTTGGTGGTGTTTCTCCTGGTAAAGGTGGTCAAACTCACCTAGGTCTTCCAGTGTTTAACACTGTTAAAGACGCTGTAGCAGCAACAGGTGCAACTGCAACTGTTATCTACGTACCAGCACCATTTTGTAAAGACGCTATCCTTGAAGCAATCGATGCTGGCCTAGAGCTAATCGTTTGTATCACTGAAGGCATCCCTACACTTGATATGCTACAAGTGAAAGTGAAGCTAGAAGAAACTGGCGTTCGCATGATCGGTCCAAACTGCCCAGGTGTTATCACTCCTGGTGAATGTAAGATTGGTATTATGCCTGGTCACATTCACTTACCTGGAAAAGTCGGTATTGTTTCTCGTTCTGGTACATTAACGTACGAAGCGGTTAAGCAAACGACTGATGAAGGTTTCGGCCAATCTACTTGTGTAGGTATCGGTGGCGACCCAATTCCTGGTACTAACTTCATCGACGTATTGGAAATGTTCCAAAACGATCCACAGACTGAAGCGATTGTTATGATCGGTGAAATCGGTGGTAATGCTGAAGAAGAAGCGGCTGCTTATATCAAAGCACACGTAACTAAGCCTGTTGTATCTTACATTGCTGGTGTTACAGCACCAGAAGGTAAGCGCATGGGCCATGCTGGCGCAATTATCGCTGGCGGTAAAGGTACTGCTGAAGACAAGTTTGCTGCTCTTGAAGCTGCAGGCGTGACCACTGTTCGCTCTTTAGCTGACATTGGTAAAGCTTTACGTACTCGTACTGGTTGGTAATTTATTCTCCAGTTTAAAAAGGCGCCTCGGCGCCTTTTTTATTGCCTTTGAGATAGGTTTTTATCGATGCCCATCATCAGTATTATTTTTCCGATTATGTTTATGGTTGCACTAGGTTATGGACTCACTCGAGCCGGCTTTTTTAGCAAAGAACATATTGCAGGGATCAGTAAATTTACTTTTTATGTCAGCATACCCGCTTTTCTATTTATTAATATGTTTGCCGCACCATTAGCACAAAGTATTGATCCATTTTCTTTATTCGCTTTTTATATCCCCGTGTTGGCAGTGTTTGCCATTGGTTACCTTATTAATCGATATTTGGCGGCTAAAACACTGCAACGCAGCGATGCCAGTGCCGTTTTTGCTTTAGGCTGCAGTTATTCTAATACTGTGATTGTCGGTTTGCCGGTGATTACCGCGGCATTAGGTAAAGCAATGATTGGGTCAATATTTATGATCATTACTTTCCACAGTGCATTTCTATTTGCGTTAACATTTGCTTTGGCCGCTCGTGCTCAGCAGCAAGGTTTTTCGTGGCGCCATTTTATACGCTCCATGGTATTAAATCCGGTTGTGCTAAGTATTAGTCTTGGTATTGTAGCCAATGGCTTGAGCCTTAATTTAGGCGAACAACTTAATGATGGGCTCGTATTATTAGCCAAGCCTGCATTGGCCTGCGCATTATTTGTTTTAGGCGCTAATCTGAGTTTTTATCGGATAGGCGACAACTGGCGTTTTGCCTTGATAGCGAGTGGGTTAAAAGTACTATTATTACCCGCTTTAGTTTATGTGATGGCGGCTATCGTGTTTGAGTTACCTGCGCAAAACACCATGATGTTAGTCTTATTAAGTGCTTCACCGTTAGGCGTCAATGCCTACCTTATTGCGACTGAGATTAAGCAACATCAAGCAACATTAGGCAGCACGGTAGTGTTATCGACTTTGTTATCAGTATTAAGCTTTAGCTTATGGTTAACGTGGTTGGTTTAGCAGAAGTAATACCAATACATGAATTTCAGATAATAAAAAACCAGCAACAATGCTGGTTCTTTTACAACACAAACCGACTATTCGTCAGCGTGATCACATGTGTCGTTAGTGCAGTGACCATAAAGATACAAACTATGGTGCGTCAGCTTAATATTATGTCTCATTGCGATTTCATCTTGACGGCGTTCAATGACATCGTCAGAAAACTCAATCACTTTATCACAGGTTAAACAAACCAAATGGTCGTGATGTTGCTGTGTCGACATTTCAAACACGGCTTTACCATTTTCAAAATGATGACGATTTAAAATACCGGCATCATCAAACTGGTTTAAGACTCGGTATACTGTAGCTAGGCCAATTTCTTCGCCAATTTCGAGGAGTTTTTTATATAAATCTTCAGCACTGATATGTTGGTTACCTGGGTCTTGCATCAGTTCTAGAATTTTAACTCGCGGCAGGGTTATTTTTAATCCGGCTTTTTTGAGCGCTTGATTTCCATCTGTCATTGCTAATCTCTTGATTGCAGAACCCATCGGTTCATCGGTGGATAATCTGACCATTATATGTCTTGAAGATAAAAACATAAACCTCTTAACACGGTTAATCAACTTATATGCAGATTATTTAGTAAAACAGCCACAAATGTTGATAATATTTGCGTTAAATCACTAAAAACTATTTAATAAACTTACTTATACTAAGGGATTATTGCACTCTATAAGCGATAAGATAAGCTATAAGATAAGATGGCGTTAACAGATAAAAACATCACTTAAGTGGAATTATTGTTAGCTGTTTATCATGATAAGATGCCATAAAGTGTTACTGTTACATTAGCAATAATAGTGTCATAACAATAATAAGGGACTTAACATGTACCGGCAAATTGTGGTACTGACCGGCGCGGGGATTTCAGCTGAGTCAGGGATTAAAACCTTTAGAGATCAACATGGCTTGTGGGAGGAACACCATATTGAAGATGTTGCCACTCCAGAGGGTTATGCTCGTGACATTGATTTAGTCGAGCGTTTTTATAATACTCGCTGGCAGCAACTGCATGGTGGAGATGTTGAGCCCAATGCTGCCCATGCTGCGCTGGCAAAACTTGAAGATGAATTTGATGGTGAGCTCCTAGTTATCACCCAAAATGTCGACGATCTGCATGAACGTGCCGGTTCACGCCGCTTGTTACACATGCATGGTGAGCTATCAAAAGGACGATGCCCGCAATCTTTACAAACGTTTATATTGCGTGAGCCTTTTGGTGTCGATAATTGCTGTACTTGTTGTATTCCTGCGCGGCGATTACGTCCACATATTGTGTGGTTTGGTGAAATGCCATTTGGCATGGATAGAATTCACGATGCCTTAGACCGTTGCGATTTGTTTATTGCCATCGGGACTTCGGGAACCGTTTATCCGGCAGCGGGTTTTGTTGATTCAGCCAACCATCATGGTGCTCAAACGGTTGAAGTAAACCTTATTGCTGCAGACAGACATAGCCAATTTCAATATCATTTAACGGGTAATGCAGGCGAAATTGTACCGCAATTAGTTGAACAGATTTTAGCGGGTAAGGTGATTGGTAGTGACACCGCCGATGAATAAGGTGACAGCCGTTATGAATCATCCTAACGTAGCCATTATTATGCGAGGATTGCCAGGCAGCGGTAAATCTTATTGGGTGGAGCAATACATTAGCGCGTTAGGCATTGAACAGTCTTTTCACATTAGGCAATATGGCTATTTTTCAACCGATGATTATTTTATGCATAATGGCGAATACACGTTCAATCCGCACAAATTGGCGCAATATCATCAAGCTAATTTAACGGCATTTATAAATGCGATGTACCATGGTGAACCTGTGGTTATCTGCGATAATACTAATGTCGCTAAATGGGAGTTTATGGCTTACGAAGCAGCGGCAAGGGCATTAGGGTATCAGGTGAGGGTCGTCTTAGTCGGTCAACCCAAAGATGCACAGCATCAACAATTATGTGCCGAGCGAAATCGTCATCAGGTGCCGTTAGCTCATATTCAGAAAATGGGGCACTTATTTGAAATAGAATAAGGTTTCTGAGGCAATAAAAAAGGCGCTGTTAGCGCCTTTTTTGGGTTTTAGCGTCAGGATTACTGAGCGACAGGGGTTGTTAAGTCAATGCTATAGATAGCAAAGCCTGCAACAACATCAGTTGTTAATGGCAATTTAACCATTTTACGTTGTTGTTTTTCAGCAACAAACTTATCAGCAACTTCACTGTCTTGGGTTTCAAAACGAATATCTAATGCAACAGTGGCATTGTCGATTGTTTTAAAGTCCCAGTTATAATCTGCAGATGGGTCAACCATTGCATCATAACCGCCAGTGGCATTAGGTTGTGATTGTTCAGTGATATAAGCAGATAATGCATCACGGTTAGTATCAGGCAGTTCAAGCACGACATGATCTGAGCCTGTACCTGCAAATGATCCCCCAAATGCACGATAGTTATTTGATGCGACAACAAATGACATTGCTGCTAATTCATCACCTGTAATAACTGTGCCGTCTGGTGCTGTATATGCTAAGTCAACAATACGATTTGCTTCAGCATTCACGACTGCACAGCTACGGTCAAACTTACTTGGTTGTGTCACGTCAATTTTATACGTCAAGCCATCGATCACATCGAAGTTATACGTAGGGTGACCGGCACGGTTAATTAAGTTTTGTGGCGTGCTTATCGTTGGATCAATTTGGTTAAATTGATTAGCAGAACATTCAAGCCAATCTTTTAACTCTGCCCCAGTCGCTTTAACAGCAACCATAGTATTTGGGTATAAATACAAGTCGGCAGCGTTTTTGTAAGATAGGTCGCCAGCATCAACTTGAACATATTGGCTTGCATCGCCTTCAGCATAACGTCCACCGGCTTTAAACGGTGCAGATGCAGATAAGATAGGTAAGTCTTTTAAATCATCTGTAATTAATGCTTTAACACGGGCAATTTGTGCATTTGATACAATTTGAACAGTTGGATCATCTTGTACTAAAGTTAAGAAGCTATACATGTCAGAAGCTGCAACGCCGATAGGTTGGCTTACATATTCGATAGTACCGTTATGTTCAACTTCAATAGCATCTCGTAAGTTTGCTTCACCAGTAACTAATTCAACTTTATTGGTATTGTCGTAGATAGGACGAGCTTTGGCTGTTGATTCATCATGGATTACTGTCCATTTTCCTTCTACTTGACGAACGACTAAATCAACCACACCGAGGTTATCTCCCCAACGGCCAGGCATAACAGCAGGTACGCCATTTAATAAACCTTTGTCTACGTCAGTGTTAGGTAAATCACTATAAGTTGCAGACGGGAATACAGAGTGGCTGTGACCAAAGAAAATAGCATCGATACCATCTACGTTAGTCAATGCATATGTTGCGTTTTCTGCCCATGGGTCACCAGGATTTTCGCTTGAGCCTATGCCAGAATGCGGAATAGCTAAAATAATATCCGCGCCTTCTGCTTTCATTTGTGGCACAAATTTATTCGCCGCTTGAACAATACCTAAGACTTCAACTTTACCGTCTAAATTTGCTTTGTCCCATTGTAAAATCTGTGGTGGAACAAAACCAATATAACCAATTTTAATTGTGTGTTCATTACCCTCTACGTCCGTAACGACTTTATCTTTGATAATATATGGCGTGAACATGTTTTCATTAAATAATACATCATCCCAACACCCATCTTTGTCAGCACAAATAACGTTAGCATTAATGTAAGGGAAGTTTGCACCGTCTAACGATTGCTCTAGGAATGATAAGCCATAGTTAAATTCATGGTTACCAATATTACCAACTTCATAGTCAAGCGTATTCATCGCTTTGTAAACTGGGTGAGTATCGGTAAGCATGTTGCTTTCAGTTTTGAATTTATTGGCAATATAGTCTCCCATAGGGCTACCTTGTAATAAATCACCGTTATCAACCAATACTGAGTTTGTTACTTCTGCACGAGCCGCATTAATTAAGCTAGCAGTACGCACTAGACCAATGGTTTTGTCTTCTCTACCAGAATAATAGTTATAATCCATCATATTGGTATGTAAATCAGTGGTTTCCATTACACGCAGTTTAATGTCTGCTGCCACTGTCTCTTTATTATCGTCATTATCTGAACCGCAACCGCCTAGTCCCAGTGCGCCAGCGATAACAACAGCAAGTATTTTTTTATTTAACATAATTATCTCTCTGTTTATTTGACCCCGGGGCATATTGTTTGCCCCTAACGTAGCGTTAACATTATTTACCTATTTTGATAATAAAATGAAAACACGGTCGTGATTATAAGCATAATAAGTGAATGAATTGTGATGAAACACTAAGTTTATTTGTTCAATAAGTGAGTTTGCGCAATAATTAAGCGTATTTACCGCTAAATAATACTTATAACTGAGTTTGTGCTACGAAGTGAAATATTAGTAAGGTGAAAGGTATGTTTAATATTCATAGTTTTATATGAATGTGGTTTGTTATTCTTGCATTAACCAGTATTTTAAAAGGTTGAATATATATTCAGTTTATTTGTTATTATATTCGCAATGATATTATCTCCATTGCGAATATAATTATGGCTTTTTTGATGATCCTATTATTTTAAAAAACCTCTACTACGTAACAAGGGTTCTATTTCTGGCTCTTTGCCTCTAAATTGTCGATATAATGTCATAGGGTCGTTACTTCCTCCTTTTGAGAGTATATTGTCGCGAAAACTTTGAGCTGTCTTTGGATCGAAAATGCCGTTTTCTTTAAAGGCTTCAAAAGCATCAACCCCTAAAATATCAGCCCAAAGATAGCTGTAATATCCAGCCGAATATCTACCTGCAAAAATATGAGAGAAATATGAGCTGCGATATCGTGGGGCGATTTCATTAATTAAATCCATTTTATTCAATGACGCCGCTTCAAATTCAGCGGCATCGCGAATAGTACTGTCTTCAAGTGAGTGCCAGTCAAGATCTAGGTAGGTTGCCGCCATGTATTCAACGGTATAAAAGCCTTGGTTGAACTTACTTGCATCTTGAATTTTTTCAATTAACGAGTGTGGGATCACTTCACCTGTTTGATAATGCCGTGCAAACTGAGCGAGCACTTCTGGTTGTGTCATCCAGTTTTCCATTACTTGTGAGGGAAACTCGACATAGTCACGAGGTACAGCCGTACCCGACTGTGAACGATAAGTCACATCCGACAACATACCATGTAAAGCGTGGCCAAACTCATGGAATAGGGTTTTCGCTTGTTCAAAAGTGAGTAGTGCGGGTTCGTTACCAGCTGGGCGTGGATAATTGAGGACATTAACAACAATGGGCATCGATTTTACGCCATTCATATTATATTGTTGTCGATATACATTCATCCAAGCTCCGCTACGTTTACTTTGACGGACAAAATAATCTCCCATAAACACGGCCAATAAACTGCCGTCTTTATCGTAGACTTCCCAGGTGCGAACATCAGGATGGTATTTGGGTAGATCATCTCGTTCTTTTAATGAGATGCCGTAAAGACGATTAGCAGTATAAAATACGCCTTTTAAGGTACTTTCTAAGGAGAAATATGGTTTAGTTTGTTCTTCATTGAAACTATATTTAGTGACGCGGATCTTGTCTGAGTAATACCACCAATCCCATGGTTGTATAGTGATATCAGCTCCTTGAGCATCGACTAGTGCTTGCATATCGCTCACTTCACTTTTAGCTTTACTCAATGCAGCAGGCCAGATTTTATTAAGTAATTTATACACATTTTCTGGGGTTTGCGCTGTCCGTTCTTCTAGAACAAAATGCGCATAACTTTGGTAACCCATTAGTTTAGCCAGGTCTGCACGTAATGCGGCAATCTCAGCTAAAATGACTTTGTTATCATACTTATTATCATGATTTGCTTTTGAAATATAAGCGTTGAAAATCGTTTCACGTAACTGCCGGTTATCTGCATAGGTTAAAAATGGTGTAATAGAAGGACGATTAGTTGTGAAAACCCATTTGCCAGGATAGCCAAGACGAGTAGCTTTTCGTGCTGCAGTGTCGATAACATCTTGAGGGAGTCCAGATAATTGCTCTGGTTTATTAAGAATGAGTTCAAAATCATTCGTTTCTGCAAGTAAGTTATTACCAAATGTAAGATTCAATTTACTAATTTTTTCATTCAACTCGCGTAACTTGTTTTTATCTTCGGTAGATAAATTAGCTCCACCTCGAGTGAAAGCTAGGTAAGTATCCTGCAACAGTTTAGTTTCAGCTGTATTAAGCAATAATGTATCTTTTTGGTCATATACCGTTTTTACTCTTTGGACTAATGTGTCATTAAGATAAATGTCATCTTTTGAACCAGACAATTTAGGTGCGATTTTCTTTGATATTGTTTGCAGTGTATTACTGGTATCAGCACTGGTTAAGTTAAAAAAGACATGGGTGACTTTTGACAGTAAATCGCCAGAAAATTCTATCGCTTCAATGGTATTAGCAAATGTAGGGGCTTGCTTGTTATTGGCAATTAACGAGATTTGTTGCTGTAATTCGGCAATTCCTGCTTCAAATGCGGGGAGGTAATCTTCTGAGGTAATATTTGCAAAATCAGGGATTTGATAGACGGTGTTATAGGGAGCAAAAAAAGGATTATCTGGGTTTTGTTGTATGATTTGTTCTGCTGTTAGCGGTGTTTCTACTATTACTGTTTTAGGTCGATTTATTGAACATGCATTGAGGGTCAATACAATTATAATGCTACTTAAAAGTGGTTTAAGGGGTAAACCCGGCATATGATTTCCTTTTCTTTTTAGTTATATACTCAAATAAGTAATAAAGTGCTGTTAATTTAATCGTTTGAATTGTTCTCGACATCATATTCTACCTGTCTGGGTGTAAAGGTTATTAATGAGACTGTAAAGATTGTCATTAGTTTGTAACAAAAAAGCCGAGTAACCATTTGGTTCCTCGGCTTTACATAACGTAATTAAAAAGTAAATTATTAACTCGTTATTATGGTTTTAGAATCACTTTTACCGTTGCATCTACGTCAGCTTCATCAATATAACCAATCGCATTTGGGTTACTGGCTACCGCTGACTTCATTGCTGCTGCGTTTGGTACTGTTGCAGGTGGGTTACCTTTGCCGGTAAAGACCTGCTTAGACCAAAACGCTTTTAGTTGGGCGTCTGATTTACCCGTTACAGTTTGGTGGAACTCACTGCGAACAGGACTACCTTCTTCTAATTCGTAAACGGCGATTGAAGAATCACCTTTGCCTAAAAAGGTTTTTTTAACATCATTAATTGCCATGTCAGCAGCTGAAGGGTTACCAATAACAACAACAGCAGCATTAGCCGACATGATACTCATTAGACTAAGTGCTAATACGGTTAATATTTTATTCATTTCCTATCCCCTTAAAATACAGCGTCGAATTTAACGGTGTAGACTAGGGTATCATCGTAGGCAAATTGACCTGATGACATGTCATAGCTGTTACCATTTAAGCCACCAGAAGTGTCGCCAAAATCATCAACGTAGGTGAGGTCAAATTTAATCGCGACATTGTCGATGGCATCCCAACGTAAACCTAAGCTATATGCCGTGTGTTCAGAATTGAAGGCAATCATTTGTATTGCCGCTTCGGTCGATAATGGTAAACGCTCATCATTGTCTTGCGTTTTTGTATAGGCAACAGTGGCATAAGGTGTAAGTGAATTAATGCGATAACCTAAGGTTAAATAACCTGAATCACTATCAGGAAAAGCATTGTCGATTTCAACACGCGTCCATTCAGTGATGGCAATAAATTTGCCGTCATCATAACTGGCGCCAACACCCATAAATACACCTGCTTCGTCATCGAGTTCTAGTATGGTGTAGTCTCCATTAACAATAGAACCGTCTAAGTTTGCTTGAGCATATATGCCACGTAGAGTCCAAGTTTCATCTGTCCAGCTTATGTTGGTGCCCATTAAATTGTTGAGAGAAAAAATAGAACCACTATCATTATTCTCACCACCAAATGCTTGCACTGTTAATGTAGAGTCATCAAACTCAAAATTATATGAAAGATCCCCCCCCGTGAATGATGATGGAAAAGGAGCATAGACTTCAACAGGCGGGTTAGCAAAAAGTTGTGCATAACCTACATCTAAATAGTCAGAATACATATATATAGGCAAGCGAAGTTTACCGCCACGAACTTGTAAGTTATTTTCGAAACGATGAGATAAATAGGCCCACTCAGCTTCCACTTCCCAATCATTATCTCCACGCATCATTAGTTGCAAAACGGCCTGAGTACGGTCGGAAATGTTAAAGGTACCTTGAAAACCAAATTTACTTTGTTCACTGAAATTAGCACTTGAATCGGCTCCATTGTAGCCTGCATCATTATCAGAACTAATATATGCACCACTGATAAATCCATTAAAGTTGAATTTATCGGCTAAATTGGCTGTTTGTTGCGACTGCAATGTTTGAACTTGTTGCTCTAGCTTAGCTATTTTGGCATCAGCATCTTCATCTGCTATCACGAGGCTAGGGACCATAGCCATCGATACAGCAACAGATAATACTCTTAAATTAAATTGCATAGTGTTACTCCGTCTTCATCACTTATTAACATGCCCTTAGGGCTTATATTGTTTGGTGCAGCATTTTCAATCGGTCTTATACTTTAAATTGATCTGTAATGGACTGAAGTTTTTCAGTTACATTTTGAATATCGACACTTATTCCGCCCATTTCAGCAGTCGTCCCTTTAACTTTTTGTGCAGATGTTTCCATGTCTGTGACATATTGCTCAATCAACGATGAGGTGCTGTGTTGCTCTTCTGTTGCGTTAGCAATTTGGATACTCACCTCAGATATTGCACTTACTTTATCCATAATTCTTTTTAACGCTTCACCGGCTAAAGAGGTTGATTGCACACCTTTTGCTGCGGTATTAATACTACGGTCCATTGCGTCAACGGCTTGTTTAGAGGTCGAACGTAGTTCTTGTAGAACTTGTTGGATCTCTTGAGTCGAAGTTTGTGTTCTAGAGGCCAATGTTCTAACTTCATCGGCAACTACCGCAAAGCCTCGCCCATGTTCACCTGCTCGCGCCGCTTCAATCGCGGCATTAAGGGCCAGCAAGTTTGTTTGATCAGCAATACTGCGTATGGTGTCTAATATGTCATTAACATTATGGGTAAATGCGTCTAATTGGTTGACAACAACTGCAGTTTGCTGCACTTCTTCAGCTAAGGTGTTAATAGTGATAACCGCATCATTAACAATTCCCCCGCCTTGATGGGCTTCTGTGTTGGCATTTCCAGCTTCTAATGCCGCGCTTGATGCATACTCTGCAATATGAGTGACACTGACAAACATCTCTTTCATTGCTTGGGATATTTGTTCAATGGCTTCATTTTGTTGTTGAACATTAAGTTCGCTGAACTGACTACCATTAAGTAACTTAGCGGCAACTTCGGTTAAATTCTCAGTAGTATTTTTTGTGTCGGCAATAGAGGATTGAAGTTTAGATACAAATTGATTAAACCAGTAAACAAGCTGGGCGATTTCATCTTTACCATGGTATTGAATACGTGAACGTAGATCGCCTTCGCCTTGCGAGATATTACGTAATGACTGAGTTACATTGTCAATGGTACTGATAATCGATCGATTGACTAAGAAACCCACTGCAATCATCACAATCGTAGCCACAATGCCAATCAGCATCACACTATTTTCAGTTTGTTCGGTGCTGGAGATAGTGGTTTGTATTTGTTGTTCAAACTGCGTAGCGAAATCTTGCTTCTTTTGTGCAAATTGTTTTGCTAACGTTTGGTAGCGTTTAGCATTCTCTGTGGCTTGGGTTTTTATTTTACTAAAATCGACATCATCTTTAATAAATTCAGCGGCTAGGCTACTGGCATTATCAAAATAAAGTGCAAGATCGTTTGTCCATTGTTGGGTATTATTGGCTTCGTTTGGTAGTAATATCGCTAACTCTTTTAAGTTATCTGTAATTTCTTTAACCATCGTTTTCGCAATGTCTAAGCTGTCTTCTTCCCCTGTGGTTATTGCCGATTGAATCGTTTGATCTAATTGCAGTAATAACCCTTGGTTTATGGTCGCGAAGTTAAGAGCCGGATAAAGTTGGTTTTGGAGTCCATTTAATCGTTGTGCATTCTCTTCACCTGTTTGCTTATTTATCATTAATGAAATAACAAACGACACAATGGCGACAAATGTCAATAGAGCAATTCTATGCTTGATTTTAAAATGAATTAACTGCATGAGTTTACTTTTACCAATATATTAAATATAAAAATAATATATCATATCGACGATACCTCAGCCTGACTTAATTTGTGATCTATGTATTATTTCTAATAAAGAGTAAGTTAATGAACATAGGAGCTGCAATAAATACTATTTATTGAGTTAATGAAAATAAATTTAAATTGATTGTTTTTTAAACAGGAAATTTGTCATTAATGTTAATATGGATATATTTTAACATATTGATTAATAATGTTTTTTGTTCTTCGTTGGTTTTTTAATAAATTATTAAATAAATTTTAGCGTTTATATGATGTACTTAGTCAAAGGGTTTTTCGAAATGATGTTATACATAAATTTCATATTAGAGATTTATGTAAAGTTATAAAAGAGTGAAAATTAATTTGTATAAACATCAACAAATCATGATAACGGCATTAGATGAATAATAGCCGTTATCATTCTATGGTTGCTAGTTTACAACGTTAATAGCCGATAGCGGCAGAGCCTGCACGGCGAGGATCTGATGCGCCGAAAATACCTTGTTCAGTCACCATAATCGATTGAGTGCTGCCAATAGATTCTTGGGTTTTGACTTGATGACCTTTGCCTTCAAGTAACGTTATTGTATCGCGGTTTAGCGTATGTTCGGCCCAAATAAAGTCAGGTTGCCATTGATGATGAATACGCGCTGCAGCGGTTGCTTCAGCGATATTCAATTTATGGTCAATAACATTCATGATAATTTGCAAGGTAATATTAATAATACGCGAACCGCCTGGGCTACCAGTTACCAGGAATGGTTTACCCTCTTTCATCACAATCGTTGGGCTCATTGAACTTAATGGGCGTTTATTACCTTGAACCGCATTAGCATCACCACCGATTAAGCCGTAACCGTTAGGCATACCAGGTTTAACTGAAAAGTCATCCATTTCATTGTTAAGTAAAATACCGGTACCTTTTGCGACTAAGCCAGAACCGTAACTAAAGTTAAGTGTATAGGTATTAGCTACCGCGTTACCCCATTGGTCTACAACAGAGTAATGAGTGGTTTGGTCACTCTCATAACCTGCGAGTTTACCTGGTTTTATTTCACTGCTTGGTGTGGTTTTATTAATTGCGATTTTATCTGAAATCGTTTTAGCATATTCTCGGCTAATTAATTGTTTAACTGGCACAGTAATAAAATCTGGGTCACCTAAAAATTCACTGCGGTCAGCATAGGCATACTTCATGGTTTCAGCCATAAGATGTAGTGTATTTGCCGTATTATGTCCTAACTCATCAATTGGGAATTTCTCGAGGACGTTTAGCATTTCAATAATATGAATACCACCAGATGACGGTGGCGGCATAGAAACGATTTCGTATCCACGATAATTGCCACGCACAGGTTCACGTTCAACAACTTTATAATTTGCTAAGTCTTGT
This sequence comes from Shewanella sp. MF05960, assembly GCF_050849305.1. Lineage (NCBI taxonomy): Bacteria > Pseudomonadati > Pseudomonadota > Gammaproteobacteria > Alteromonadales > Shewanellaceae > Shewanella > Shewanella sp. MF05960. The sequence continues at coordinate 24,336 of NZ_JBOZPS010000023.1, forward strand.
AAGCTCATTACTCCGCCTGCATTTTGTACCGCAGTGACAATCTTTTTAGCTGTCTCACCTTGGTAAAATCCTTTACTGCCTTTAGCTGCAATAAGTGACAACGAATGAGCTAATTCTGGTTGTTTGAGAATGTCATTCACCTGATAGTTGCTGCCATCGGCGCGATAGAAGATTTTGGCAGAACTTGGCCATTGAGCAATGCGTGATTTAAGTCCGCTCAATGAATTTGATAAGTCAGAGGTTACGACAATGCCGTCTTTCGCTAATTTGATTGCAGGGGCAATCACTTGTTTTAAGTCCATGGTGCCGTATTTTGCTAACGCAAGCTCCATGCCCATGACTGTGCCTGGTACACCTACCGCTAACCCGTGCTCGCGGCTAAGTTTATCGACGGCATTACCTTGCTCGTCTAAAAATATATCTTTATGGGCTTTACTCGGCGCAGTTTCACGGTAATCGATAGCAATAGTTTTATTTTGCTCTGCTAAATGAACTAACATAAACCCGCCGCCACCGATGTTACCCGCTCTTGGCAATGTAACGGCGAGGGCATAACCCACAGCAACAGCAGCATCAATGGCATTACCGCCTTGCTTTAAAATATCGACACCAATTTTGCTTGCAATCGCTTCTTGGCTTGAGACCATGCCATGTTTGGCATAAATTGGCTGAGCAGTCGCCATTTCGCTGAAAATAGAGATATCATTGGCATAAGAAGGTGCGCTGTGTAGGGCCGGATAGCACATTGAAACTGATAATGCTGCGCTAAGTAATAATGGTTTCAGTTTAGGGAGTCGTTTCACGATCATTCCTTGGTGTTTATTTATTTGATTATGTTGTTGAAGATGCCACATGATAGCGACAATTGGTATGAGATTTTAAATAGAACGATTAAGCATTTACAGGTGGGCATTTAGTGGAACAAACCAAGGCGCTAGTTTATCAATTCAGATTTGTTAATACTATTAGTGAGATAAAAAAATCCGATTGGAATGCTTACTTTGGAATCACTCATCCATTTACGCGTCATGAATATTTATCCGCATTAGAATTAAGCCAATGTGTGAGCGTAAAAAGTGGTTGGCAGCCACAGCATTTAGTCATTAGTCAGGGTGATACGATAATTGCGTTGATGCCGATGTATATTAAAACCCACTCTTGGGGAGAGTATGTATTTGACTGGGCTTGGGCAGAGGCTTATGAGCGAAACCAATTACATTATTATCCTAAATTAGTCAGCAGTATCCCATTTACACCAACGACAGGACAACGTATTGGCTTTGCGCCTTTGCTAAGCGAAGATGAAAAGCAATCTATCATTACCCAGGCTAGTCAGTTTATTGACCAGCAGCTTGTCGAACGTAATTGGTCATCATGGCATGGGTTATTTAGCCTGCACTCACAACATACATTATGGGAGAATACCTTAGTCACTCAACGCCTTGGTTGCCAATTCCATTGGCGTAATAATGGCTATAACGACTTTAATGACTTTCTAGCAAGCATGAGTTCAAGAAAACGTAAAAACATCATTAAAGAACGAGCTCAAATTCAACAAGCACAATTGCACTTTACCTTTGTAGAGGGCAATAAAGCCACCGCCGAGCAATGGCTGGGATTTGTACAATGTTATCAACGTACATATTTAAAACGCTCTGGGCATCAAGGGTATTTGTCGGCTGATTTCTTTTCGTTAATCGCAGCAACTATGGGGGAGGCTATTCGGTTATTACTGATTGAAAATAGCGACAATCAACTTGTGGCATCCGCGCTGTACTTTGTTTCAGACAATCATTTGTATGGTCGTTATTGGGGAGCGTTAAGCGAGTTTGATGGTTTACATTTTGAAGCTTGTTATTATCAAGGTATCGAATACGCTATTGCGAATCAGCTCAGTGTATTTGATGCTGGAGCGCAAGGTGAACATAAAGTGGCCAGAGGTTTTTATCCTGTTGCCACTTATTCAAGCCATATCATCAAGCATCAAGCCTTTAACGATGCCATTGCTGATTTTTGTGAGCAAGAGCAGCAGCACATCAAGCTTTATATCCAGCAGATGACAGAGCAATTACCCTACAAGGCAATCCAATAAGAGGCTCGTTTGAGTTGTATTAATCCAGCGCGAGCCATACACCTACAAGCATCATCAAGCTGCCGGCGATACGGTTCATCCAACGAATATTATCGCCGCGGCTTAAAAACAGGCGTAAGCTTTTACCGCCACTTGCATAGGCCAACATCGACACACTTTCGGTTATCATAATAATACCCAGCAACACACCAAGCTGTGGGCCAACAGGACTGTCGACATTGATAAACGGCGGAAGTAACGAAATCATAAACGCCCACCCTTTAGGGTTGGCTATCGCTGTTATAAACCCTTGGCTAATTAAGCTTGCACGGCGTGTATTCATTTGTGCATTGTCGATAACTGCCATTTTACCTTTGGCTCGCCACATATTAATGCCAATATACACTAGATAGGCGCCGCCAACCCATTTTAGTAAATCAAATATCTGTGGATAATTGAGCATAATGCTGGCTACGCCTAACACAGCTGCAATAGCAACTAGAGCTACGCCAACAAGTTCACCTAACATCATCCATAATGTTTTACGTACCCCAATGCTCATGCCCAGTGTCATTGCTAAAGTCATACACATTCCGGGAGTAATAGAGACAAAAAAGAACGTGGGTATAAACACGGCTAGTACGGCGTAGTCAGGCATGAGTCGAGTCTTAGATAAACAATTTAATGGCCTGAGTGTAATGGCCTAAAATGATAAAAACCAGCAATTTGCTGGTTTTTATGTTTCAGATTATATCTGTTGATTACAACACGCCGCGTTTCATTTGGTCGCGTTCAATTGATTCAAATAACGCAGTAAAGTTACCTTCGCCAAAGCCAAGGTTATTTTTACGTTGGATTATTTCAATGAAGATGGGGCCAAACAGGTTTTTGGTAAAAATCTGTAATAGATAACCATCATCATCACCATCAACTAGGATTTGGTGATGCTTAATACGATCACGATCTTCAGTAACTTGTGGCAGCTTGTCAAAAATGGTGTCGTAATATTCAGGAATAATATCTAAGGTTTTAATCGACGTGCCTTCCATCGCATCTAATGATGCCACAATATCACGGCTCCTAAAGGCTAAATGTTGTACGCCAGGGCCGTTGTACTCACCTAAGTATTCATCAATCTGATTTTTATCGTTACCTTTACCTTCGTTAATTGGGATGCAAAAACTGCCATCTGGAGAACGTAAGGCGTAAGAGACTAGTGCTGTTTGAGCACCACTAATGTCAAAGTAACGTACTTCAGTAAAGCCAAAGATATCTTTATAAAAATTTGCCCACTTTTCCATGGTGCCTTTATAGACATTGTTGGTTAAATGATCGACTTCCATAAAGCCTTTTTCTGGCGTTAAGATCGGTTGTTCTAAATCAACAAAGTCTGTTTGATAGATATTGTGTTGCTCGCCAAAGGTGTCGATAAAATAAATTAAGCTATCGCCAATACCGTAGATGGCCGGGTAGGGCATGTCTTTGTTTGCATCATTAGCAGGTTTTGCACCGCGATTAACCGCCTCTGTATATGCAAATTCAGCATTTTCAACACGCCAACCCATTGAGCAAATTGCTGGGCCGTGTGATTTAGCAAACTCAGCAGAAAAACCTGTACGGCCCTTATTTAGTAAAAAATTAATGTCGTTTTGTTGGTAATAAACGATGTCTTTGTTTTTCGCTTTTTTTAACATCGAAAATCCAAAATCTATAAAGACCTGGTGCATATATTCGCTATCTGGGCTGGCAAATTCAGTAAATTCGATGCCTAAAAGTCCCAGTGGGTTTTGTTCGCTAGCCATTGTTGTGTCCTCTATTTTATGTCAACTCGCCATCTCTCTTTGGAGACTTGGGTTAGGAATAAATCAATCTTAGTTTTCTAACCAAGAACGGTTGTAATCAGCACTCATGCAATGTTTTACATGTGTGGTTAAATTGAGTGGGGCGAAAGTATCGACCATCACTGCGTATTCGTAAGTTTCTGTTTTACCTATCGATGCTTCGGTACGGCCCGGTTGTGGACCATGCGGCACCCCTTTTTGATGTAATGTCATGTAACCTGCCTCAATCCCGGTACGACTCATAAAGTCACCGTCGACGTAATACAACACTTCGTCGCTGTCGATGTTGTTGTGGTAATAAGGCGCAGGAATCGACTTTGGATGGAAATCGTAAGGGCGAGGCACAAAATTACAAATCACAAAATTGTGGGCACTAAAGACTAAATGCTCAGACGGGGGTAAATGAATTTTACCGACTTTGGGTGCGTACTCACTAATGTTAAACGCCCATGGATATACACAGCCGTCCCAACCGACCAAATCAAATGGATGCCATTGCAGTATCATTTGTTGGTAACGCTCACCGAACTTACACACTAAGGCAAACTCGCCTTTTTCGACTACAGCATCGTTTAATGTTGGGGTGCGAATATCTCGTTCGCAATAAGGCGCAGATTCGAGCATTTGGCCATATTCGTTTCTAAAGTGTTTTGGCACTTCCACCATTGACGATGATTCAATCACAAACAAGCGTACGTTTTGATAATCATTAAAGGTTAATTGGTATGTAGTACCGCGTGGAATAATCAAGTAATCCCATTTATTGGTATTGATTACACCATATTCACTTAATAGCTGGCCTTCGCCCTCGTGGATAAAAACCACTTCGTCAGCATAAGCATTACGGTAAAATTCAGTTGTGGGCTCAGTGACTTTGGCGGTATACATCGCCACATCGTTATTGAAAAAAATTCTATTACGAGCACTAAAAAAGTTGCCCTGGCAATCGGCTTGGCGTGAATCTAGTTTATAGTTTTGAATTAAAGGATCTTGCCATTGCTCACCGTGATCAAGGGCATAAGGCTTAACATCAATCGCCTTTGTTGGCATGTTATGGTGATATTTATTGGAATAAATATTTGAAAAGCCGTGTGTTGAAAACAGTTCTTCGCGATATAGTTCCCCGCTCTCTTTTTCAAAAGCGATGTGCCGTTTAGTCGGAATGTGTCCTTGTTTAACATAGAATGGCATTTGATATTCCTATGGTTAATCGACTGCGTGTGATGCGGCTCAATGTTGATTATTGTTATGACCTAATCGCACTGGGCAAGCCAATATGTGATCTTATTAACAATTTAGTGGTAAAGATCAACAAAAAAAAGAATAATAAACAGCTTATCTCAATCAAATTTTTAGATGGTTACGTTGGCTTTACATAAGTGTATTGATAACAAGACACAGGAGCGGTTATGCGGATTGACATTGATGCGTTTAATGTACTGCAAGTCCTTGTTGAAGAAGGAAGTTTTTCAAAAGCGTCGGAACGATTACATAAAGCTCAGTCTGCAGTGAGCTACCAAGTTAAAAAATTAGAACAGCATTTAGGCGTAACTTTATTTAATCGTGATCACTACCGCGCAGAGTTAACACCAGAGGGAAAGGTGATTTTGGCTGAAGGACAGCGTTTATTGCAGCACTTGGCTAACATAGAGCACCTTGCCAGCAGATTCAGTCAAGGATGGGAACCCAAACTTGAATTGGTGATTGATGGTGCTCTGCCAATGGAGCCAATTATGAGCGCGTTAAAGCTGATGTCTGAACATAACATACCGACAAAAATCCAGTTAAATATGGAGTTTTTAGGCGGTGTACAACATCGTTTTGAGCGAGATCAAGCTGACTTAATGTTAGTAAAAGACTATCGAACAGGACCGTCTTATCACCCTAAACCTTTACCGACTATCACAAGTGTGCTGGTGGCTTCTCCCATGCACCCTTTGAGTCAGTTGCACAACATCAGCTTGCCTGAGCTGCAACAGCATGTAGAGCTCACCATTGAAGATTCATCTCCAGGCAAACGTGCGCGTGATGAAATGCAATTTGGGGGTGATAAAGTGTTTTACCTTTCAGGCTTTATTATGAAAAAGAATGCGTTATTGAAAGGCTTAGGTTTTGGTTGGATGCCTGATTTTCTCATCACCGAAGAACTCGCCAACGGCCAATTAGCCCAGGTGGATTTTATTGGCGGTAATCGTTTTAGTTTTACACCACAATTGGTGTCTACGCTAGAACGTCCGTTAGGTCGAGCAGGGCAATTATTTACCGAACTTATCTTGCAAGAGTTTGCTTTATATCAACAGCAACAAACAGGCTTTAGTGGTACCGGTTTAGGTTAACTTAAATTAAAAACAACTATCAAGACATAATATGTCAAAAGGTTATCATGGAGAATGTAGTTACATCTTGTTAACCTAAACAGAATGCCACTTATTATTTAACATTCATTTTAAAGGAGCGAAAAATGACCAGAAAATGTCACGAAGTCGACTATGAAATTATTGGAACCAGTATGCAATTGGTCGAAATAGAATTAGATCCTCATGAAGCCGTTGTCGCCGAAGCTGGAGCGATGACATACCTAGAAGAAGATATTTCATTTGAAGCTAAAATGGGTGACGGCTCTGAACCGGAGTCGGGCTTTTTTGGTAAGTTATGGGGCGCAGGAAAGCGAGCTATCTCAGGTGAGGGGATTTTTATGACCCATTTTACCAATGAAGGTAATCGTAAACGTAAGGCTGCATTTTCAGCGCCATTTCCTGGCACCATATTAGCTATCGATCTTGCTGAGCATAATGGTGAACTTATTTGCCAAAAAGACAGTTTTTTAGCGGCGGCATTAGGTACCCAAGTCTCGATGAAGTTCAATAAGCGCCTTGGTGTGGGCTTTTTTGGTGGTGAAGGCTTTATTTTACAAAGTCTTAAAGGCGACGGTATGGCGTTTGTGCATGCGGGTGGTACTTTAATTAAAAAAGAACTACGTGGTGAAACATTACGTGTTGATACAGGGTGTTTAGTTGGCTTTACCCCAGGTATTGATTATGACATTCAGCGTGCAGGCTCACTTAAATCGATGGTGTTTGGTGGAGAAGGTTTGTTTTTAGCCACTTTACAAGGGCACGGCACTGTTTGGCTACAGAGTTTACCATTTTCTCGTATGGCCGATCGCATTATTGCTCACGCACCTTCTAGTGGCGGTAAAGATCAAGGCGAGGGTTCGGTTTTAGGTGGTATTGGACGCATGATTAATTAATCGTTGAGTCTATGTGGATTAATTTAAAAAAGGTGACTGAATTCAGTCACCTTTTTTTCATCTCGGCCTATGGTTAATTGTGTTATTCGGCAGTTTGGCTGAGCTTAACAATATGCTCAAATTCAAGAGCAGTAACAGGCTGAACACTTAACCTAGCACCTTTCGTGACCAATACCATGTTTTGTAAAGCTGGGTCGCTTTTGAGTTGCTGCAAGCTGACTATTTGGTTCAGCTTCTTAGTAAATTGGATATCTACTTGCCACCAACGTGGTTTGTTAAGGTCTGACTTAGGGTCAAAATAACGAGATTGAGGATCAAATGCACTCACATCAAGTTGCGGTTGGTTGATGACGCTGGCAATCCCAACAACACCTGGTACTTTACAGCTAGAATGATAAAACAGAACACTGTCACCGGTACTTATTTCATCACGAATAAAATTTCTAGCTTGATAATTACGGATCCCTTGCCATGACATTGTATGGTTTGCACTGTCACGTAAATCATCAATACTGATGTCATCGGGTTCAGACTTCATTAACCAATATTTCATACATTACTCTTTTGTATTTATTATTGGGACGAATATTATCATCCACAAACTAAAAAGCCGACAACATGTTGTTATCGGCTTTGTGGCATAATAACCGCTTATACTGGTTTTGTTATAACGGTTTGTCCTATTGGCGTTAGGCTTAACAGTGCTAACTTAATGTGTTGTATCGCAAATGGAATGCCAATAATGGTCACAAAGCAGGCCAGGGCATGGGCTAAATGACCAATCGCTAACCATATACCAAAGAACAAGAACCAAATGACATTACCGATTAAGCCGAAGCTACCGGTGCCGAGATCTTCATTACCCGTTAAGTGTTTACGATTCACACTTTCTTGGCCGAATGGCCAAAATGCCATTTCGCCAATCACGAAACACGCACGGCCAAATGGAATACCAATAATACTGATAAAGCACAACAGCCCAGCAAGCCACCAGGCCAAGCCCATCACAAAACCGCCTAAAACAAACCAAGCAATATTAAACAGCAAACGTAAAAGAGACATTGTTATTCCTTATTAGAAGCTAATGTACATAACCTGTACCAATTACTCTTAACTAAGCGATTTTCATGCCAAAGTGTTAAGTATATGCTTTTAATGGGTTTTTGTGATTTTTTGGCGTTGTTTTAGATTGGCTATAGTGAAAAAAACAAATCAAACGGTGAGTTTTATCATTTTTTGGTTAAAATACTCATCTTAATGATTTTGAGATTGATCATGTTTACGACAAGCCCTGTACAGCAGATGTTATTTGAACAAAGACGTATTTTTGTGAAACGTGATGACTTATTGCATCCCGATTTTAGCGGTAATAAGGCGCGCAAGTTTTATCATTTTTTATCGCAAGATTATTCTCATGTTACTCATCTGGTAGGATCTGGCTCTGCTCAAGCAAACTCATTATATTCAATGTCTGTATTAGCTAAGCAACGAGGCTGGCAATTTGATTATTACGTGAGTCACGTAAACGACTTTATTATTCATCACCCAAAAGGTAATTATGCAGCGGCAATCGCGAATGGCGCCAATATTATTGATGTCAGCAAACGGAAACAGGCTGACCAATATCAACAGATGCATTTAGATGACGTCGTAAAACAAATACTAGAGTCCAACAATTCGCAGTTTTGTTCACTGTTACACATTCCTGAAGGTGGACGCTGCGAATATGCTGAAGTAGGTTTAGCAATATTAGCCAACGAGATCATCGATTGGGCTCGATTAAATAACATCAGTGAATTAAAAGTTTTTTTACCCTCAGGTACAGGAACAACTGCCGCGTATTTAAATAAGCAACTCATACAACAATTAGCCTGTATTGATGCAACCCAACTCAATATTGAGGTGATAACCTGCAGTACTGTAGGCGGTGATGGCTACTTAACAGAGCAATTTTCACAATTAGTCGACAAGGTGTATTTTCCGACAGTAGTCAATGATGGCCATAAATATCATTTTGGTAAGCTCACTAGGCGCTGTTTTGATATGTGGAAAACTGTGTGTGAGTCTGGCATTGAGTTTGAGTTACTCTATGATCCTGTTGGATTTTTAGTGCTAAAAGATTATTTAGCTAAACACCCGCAGTGGCAAGGCGATATTGTGTATTTACATCAAGGTGGGGTATTGGGGAATCAAACGATGCTACCAAGATATCAACGTAAATTTGCAAAATAGCGATAACTAAACGCAAAAATGTAATGAGTTTTTTAATGAAAAACTTATTGAAATATCGATGGGATTTTGTAAAGGGTAATTCATTTTGCTCTGTTTTAATAAACATCGGTAAGTGAGAGGAGAATACCGAGAAATGAGTTTATTAAATAACAGAGCAAATGATTAACGCGATGCGTTAGGGGTATTACTTACTTGCAGATATTAACCATTTCATGAAGTTTATTGCTTCAATACGCTTTGAAAAGGTTTTTTTGTTTTTACCTAGGCTGTCGGTAAAAGCAATTGAATTTTTGTTTGACGAAATTGAATTAACTGGAAAGCTAACTGAAATTTCATGTCCATTTATGTTGTATGACATATGTCACATTCCTTATTTGTGCTTATCACCCTTGGGTGAAAAAATTGTTCAATATAATATCCTTGGCATTTTTTAGTGGTGCGAAAGATTAACTTGTCGAGATTTAACTTAACCTATTCTGAACTCACTAATCAAGTGTTGTTTTATAAATAGTTGATTAAGATAATAAAACCTAATCACTATTGTTTATACTTTTCACTTAACGGAGTAAGTTGAACATAATTATATGACAGTGTTATGACGGATAAAGTTTGTTGATAATGTTCATACAAACATTGGCCATGTCATGGTCAATAAAAATGAGCAGAAGCTTGTCTTGGGTTTACGAAGGAAGTTGAGCAGACTTACAGGTAGGTACCAAAATTAACAAGATTTTTAAATCTGTATGGATTCTATACTCACTTTTCGTTTATAGCAACAACGTTTTTCATAAAAAAGACAAATAACATGCATTTTTTGCTTGATTACCGCTATAAATATTATATTTTCAATTGGTTTTTATTTTAAGTTGATGATTTAAATCGCGATAATGTTATTATCGCGATTTACAGCAACACCTAATTAATAAAGTAACTCACCAATAGGATTGAGTAACTTACTGATGCCTTTTGTAAAGTACAGTGGCGCATCTACGATTGTGTAACATAAACAACCTTCAGTTGTTTTAGGTGAATGCTCGTGGTCTTGGTCAAGCAACATAAAGTCACCTGGTTTGTAAGTGTTGTAACAATCACTAAACTCACCAGCTAGCAATAACGTTAACTCAGAACCTTTATGGGTGTGATCCGGTATTTCACCGTTTGCCGCAATGTGCAACAAGCTTGCTCTTGCTTGTGGTTCACCGGTGTCTAAACGTAAGCGGCTCACTTTACCTATGCCTTGCCATGAAGCATTAATTTGCTTTTTAAACACACGCGGTAAAGGATAATGCTGACCTTTAATGGTGACACTGTTGTCGATTATCTCAGGCTGTGATGTAGCCTTACTATCAACACTATCAACACTATCATCGGTGTCTAATGCATCGAGTGTTGATGACAAAAATTGGCTGAGTAAATCGTCGAACTCAACGTGTTGTTCCGCTGCGGTTGTATTTTTGACATCACCTTGCTCAAACTGCTGCTCAGACAACGCAATTGTCATTTGATCTAGCTGTTGTTGGCAATGCGGACAAAATTCTGCATGCGCTGCGATGGCAATTGACATTGAAAGAGGCAACTCACCTTTAGCGTGGAGAGACAGCAAATGCTGATCTGGGTGGTAATTAATCATAATGTTTCTCCATAAAGCTTTTTAACTTTTCTAAGCCGAGTCTAAGTCGGGATTTAACTGTTCCGATAGGAATGTTCAGTTTGTCTGCCAACTCTTGTTGTGTCAGCTCTTGCATGTAAATACCTTGAACCACCTGGCGTTGTAATGGTGGTAATTCTTCAACATGTTGCAGTAAGCTTGCTGATAATAAAAAGTCATCATCATTATTTTCTGCATCATCTGATTCAAATAATGGCCAAATGTCATCACCAAATGCATCTTCACGGTTGTGTTGTACTTTGCGAAGCATGTCGAAACATTGATTACGCATAACGGTGAATACCCAAGTGCTAACCGCAGCTTTGTCTGCATTGTACAAATGTGCTTTGGTCCACACGCGAGACATGGTTTCTTGTACCAAATCCATTGCTAAACCTTGCTGGCTTAAACGCTGGACTCCAAAAGAGTTTATTTTGGGCGCGAAATGCGAAAAAAGTTTGGCAAATGATGTTTTGCAGCGGTTGTTTGCAACCTGCATCATAAGTTGAGCAAGCTCGTCTGCTAGCGGATTAGGTTCGTCTGATTTCATAGCACCATTTCGTTGATTAGAGGATCTTTGTGCAAGATTTCCCTTATCATAACGAGTTTGTGCGCTTTGTGATTGAACATTTTCCATTTTTTTCACTCGCATCCAATAAATCACTATTGAGCATATGTGTATATGCCATTTATGCAGCTACTAAAACAGCTGCACAGGGTAGTTGATCAAGTCATTATTGAGTTATACGGCTGATGTAGATTAACGGATCATAAAATGTGATTATTTTATAACGTCGAATAAAAAAGATTTAGCCAATAGGTGGTCGTGACTATGAATGCACTGGTATTTTTCCTTGGCACTCAATGGAATAATCTCTAACCATCGTTGGCATACCCATGAAATGTCGTTAAAGTCGTTTTCACTGTAATGGGCTAAATGTTGTGGGTATTGTTGCAGCAGCTGTTTTAATGTTTTGCTGAGATACTGATCTTTTTTACGCTCATTGAGTTTAATGTGTGGTTGAGCAGGGTGCGTTTCAATGATATTGCTTGGCCACCCATCAATGAGCGTTACCTCAGCACGTTTTAAGCCATCACTTTCTTCTGTAATGTTATTTATGGTGAAGGTTTGCTTACCTTGAACACTTATGCCCAATAAGCCATCTTCTAACGTTTCAAAATCGATAATGTGTGTCAGAGTGCCTATTGGCATGATGGTTTTTTTGTCGTCAGATAACATGCACAGCCCAAAACCCTGGCCACTTTTTAGCGACTCAGACACCAATCGTTTGTATCTGGCTTCAAAAATCCGCAGTTGCGTATACCCTTGTGGGAGTAGGCAAATCGGTAAAGGAAAAATTGGGATAATCATTACAACCTCTGGATTGTGTATTACGGTGCATCGGCTTAACTATACGCTTGCTGAGTTATTGTTGATCACCTTGATTAACCCAAATGAGTTTATCTTCATTTATCGACAATGCGTTAAGCTTAGTGATAAAGCGCTGCTTAATAACCGGGTCAATGGTGGCGGTGCGCGATAGAATCCATGCATAGTCATTATTAGGACCGATCACCAATGAATCGGTATATTGCCCTTGGTCATTTTGTACAATATCGTGTATTTGGTATGCGCCGTAAAATGGGCCAAAGAAGGAGACCTTGAGTAAACCTTGATTGCTGCCGTTAATAAAATAAGCTTTACCTTCAGCTTGATCCCATTGTTGTTTATCTTGTTTGAATCCTTTATTGATGACCACCACTTTGTCGCCGTCAACACTGTATTGCGCAGTGACATTTGACATATTGCGTTCAAATGAATGATCTAAACGGGCGATTTCATACCAGGTGCCTAAATATTGATTTAGCTCAAACGGCTTGACCACATCGACTGGTTTATCAATTATTGTGCAGGCCGATAGCCCAAATACTGACAGTGCAAGTAAAGGCATTTTTATCATCTGACTTAATCGTTTTTTCATTGTCGACTCCGTTTTATAAAACTATATCGATTATTGTTAACTATACGACTTAGAACATTAGATTGATCTTCAATTAACCGGTTTAATCCTTTTTTGTCGGTTCTATCATGCTTACTACGTCCTTTTGTCTGCGTTTTTTAGTATAATTTACTCGATTGTTATTTTCAGTAGGTGGATGGCTTTATGAGAAAAGTGCTCGATACGGTAGATCAACGCACCAAGTTAGTCGGTGAAAACCGTTTAGAACTGTTATTATTTCGCATTAGCTCTACGCAATTATTCGCAATTAATGTGTTTAAAGTAAAAGAAGTGGTGAAGTTACCCACTATTAATGCTTTTCCCGGCAGCAATGCCAATATTTATGGCGTCGCGAATATTAGAGGTGCATCAATCCCGGTGATTAATTTACGTGAAGCGATCGGTTATTCGCCAAGGCCGATTACCGAAGACAGTAATTTGATTATTACAGAGTACAATCGCAGCGTGCAGGCTTTTTTGGTCGGTAAAGTTGAGCATATTATCAATATGACTTGGAGCGACATTATGCCGCCACCAAAAACATCGGGTGGACATAATTACCTCACTGCAATTACGAAAATTGAGCAAGATGGGCTCACTCAATTAGTGTCCATTATTGATGTTGAGAAGGTACTTGCAGAGATTATTGATTACGATGTTAGCTTATCTGACGGGGTGTTAGATGAAGCATTAGCGGGGAAAATGCACGGTCGTAAAGTGTTAATTGTCGATGACTCGTCTACGGCACGTAAGCAAGTTCGTGATACGTTAACACCATTAGGCATCGAGATTGTTGAGGCATCAGATGGCTTACAGGCATTACAGCTGCTGCAAGGCTGGGCTGATAATGGCAAGCATGTGGCAGATGAATTATTGATGATGATTACCGATGCCGAAATGCCCGAAATGGACGGTTATAAGCTCACTGCGGAAGTGCGTGCTGATCCGCGCATGGCATCATTATTTATTACGTTAAATACGTCACTCAGTGGCAGTTTTAATAAAGCCATGGTTGAAAAGGTGGGCTGTAACGAGTTTATCTCTAAGTTTCAGCCAGATTTGTTAGTGGGTGTGGTGCAAGACCGGCTGCGTGCGATTTTGTCGGTATAGATCACTAACTATGATTCCATAAGGGTTACGGCAGAAACTTATCTGCCGTTTGTGCGTCGCACTCGTGCCACGTTATGTCTGGTCATTGTCTTCGATTAGCTCATCAATAATTCTACGTTGATGTTCGCGAGTGATACCAATATTGAGCCTAGCGACTTTAATCGCATGGCAAAATTTAGCTTTACCAAGTAACGTCACCAATTGTTTCAGAAAGTTTGGGTCAAGTGATAATGTATTACTGTAATGCTCAATTGCTTTTGGTAATGATGTGAAGGTGACGTCGTCAAACTCGAACCCACGTTGATAATGACCATTTTCACCATCGAGTAGTACTCCTTCTACACTTAATGGCCAACCTTTAGCGTTAATACGTCCTTGCGCTATTTGGTACATCATCCATGCACTTTTTTTAAAGCCACCAAAGATTTTGCACTCAAATTCAGACTCTTGTAATTCTTGCTCGGTCCAATTAATGCCAATGGCTAAATCTTTACGGTAAAGGTGCATTAGCTGATCTTTAACGGCATCGCGGCAATCCCAAATCGAGGTTAATGGGTTCTTCTTCGCTAAGCCTAAGCACTCTTTACAAGCCGGCACCGCAAGAGAGGGGTGCGGTGTGTGGGTCATTCGATAATAATCAAAAATTTGATCACTCGGTTCTGCGCAAAACCAACATGTGTGGCGCTGTTCAAAAGGAATATCAATTAATGTTGGCATAGGCTTGCACGCTTTAAGTAGTGAGTGGAGAGCTTAAAATAAAAAAGCCGCTCATAAAGAGCAGCTTAAGTGATGTCGATTCAAAAAAGTTATTCTTTTTCGAAGTCGACTAATTCTTTTGCCAAAATGATTGGATCAATTTCTTCGCATTCTTGATCGGCTTCCCAATCAATACCGATAAGTACACCATCGTCATTTAAATCGCCAACCCAGTACTCTAAAAACTCAGTTAGGGTAATGGTAACCGCTTTATAATCTGCCCATTCTTCAGTGCAATGACTGGTCGCGGCTGCTTCGCTTGACCATAAAGGCATCACGTCGGTTTCTTCAAATTCAGATGAGTCACATACTACCCAGCCTTCACCTGTTTCATCTTGTAAGCCCCATAAGACTTGGTGTTGTTTTACGTTTTCGATAAAGCCGATTAGTGCGGGAGTTTGTTCGGTCATGATAAGTCGCTTCAATGAGTGAGAATTAACCTCATTATACGTACTCACAAAATAAGGAAAAGGCTTAATTAATGACAATGTTGTTAATGCTGATTCTTTATACCAATTGGGTGATTAAAATGGTCGGTTTTGAATAAATAAACAGGGATTAATGCTAACAGGTCTTGTTTCCTGAGAAGCGATGCGTCACGATATTCGTCATTCATTTGTGATAAGTAAGTGTTTTCATGACCCATAAAAGCCGTTTTTCAGTGTTTGTTGCTTCCATGTTTGTTTCAAGCACCTTATTAAGTGCTTGCGCGGTATCCGCCTCCCCAGAACCTGTTGTGATTGTTCCGCCTGAGCCTGTACAAGCAGATTTTGCCACTTGTGTAATTAATTTGCAGCAAAAGGCCAAAGCGGCTGGGATATCACAACATATCATCGACACGACTGTTGCTCATTTAAAGTATGTGCCTCGAGTGATAGAACTCGATAATCAACAACCCGAGTTTACGACCTCGTTTGGCGATTACTTTGAGAAACGGGTCACGACTTGGCGCGTTGATCAAGGTCGAAAAATGATGGCAAAGCATCAAGCATTATTGGCTAACTTAACCAAAGAATATGGTGTCCCTGGGCAGTACATAGTCGCTTTTTGGGGCTTAGAAACAAACTTTGGCAGTTATAAAGGCAGTATGCCTGTTCTTGATTCGCTCGCGACATTAGGTTGCGATCCTCGTCGCAGTGATTATTTTACCGGCGAGTTAATACAAGCATTAAAGTTAAAACAGCAATATAATTTCGCTGATAATAAAATGGTTGGGTCGTGGGCCGGAGCCATGGGGCATACTCAATTTATGCCGACTAATTACCGTAAGTATGCTGTTGATGGCGACGGTGATGGTGTTGCAGACCTATGGAACAGTGAAGCTGATGCGCTCACATCGGCCGCTAATTTTTTACAACACTTAGGGTGGAAAGCGGATCAACGTTGGGGCCGTGAAGTTCTTATTCCTCAAGATTATGCCTTTGAGTATTTAGGCAGTAAATCAGTATTACCGTTAACACAGTGGCGTGCCTTAAATATAAAGCAGACCAATGGCCAGCCAATAGCCACTGCAGATATGCAAGCTGCATTGTATTTACCAGCAGGACACACTGGGCCAGCGTTTTTAGGTTATGACAACTTTAATGTGATTATGCGTTGGAATCGATCTGAATTTTATGCCATTTCAGTGGGGCATTTGGCTGATCGTATCAATGGTTCACCAGAATTAACTCGTGCCGTTCCCAAACAACCAAGATTAAGCCGCGAAATCGTAAAACAACTCCAGCAAAAGTTGAATGATGCCGGTTTTGATGTGGGTAAACCGGATGGTATTTTTGGACGTAACTCTGCATTAGGTTTGCAAGGATATCAAAAGCAACATGGCTTGATTGCTGACGGATTTCCAGATGTCGATACCTTTAAACGTCTTGGTATTACGCTATAACATTGACTTTTTTGTGGCTGCTTTGGCGGCCTTTTGATAAGCTTCGGCAAAATTTTAGCGTTAAGGAATAAAAATGAGCATTAAAGACGATATGGTTGTGCAGTTTAATTACTCACTGCGTGACGAGAAAGGCGAAGTGATTGAGTCAAATGAAGGCCGCGAGCCGATTGCCTACTTACATGGCCATGACAACATGATGCCTGGTATCGAAGATGCCATAAACGGTAAAGAAATTGGTGAGAAGTTTACCATTACACCAGCAGCAGCAGACACTTATGGTGAACGCCAACAAGATGCTGAGCAGCGTGTATCTGTAAAACATTTAGTGGGCGCTAAAGTATGGAAACCCGGCATGGCAGCAGTGGTCAACACTGAACAAGGTCAACGTCAGGTTACCATCATCAAAGTCGGTAAGTTTATGGCGACTGTGGATGTTAACCATCCTTTAGCGGGTCGTGAATTAACATTCGACATTGAAATTGTTGGTGCTCGTGATGCTTCAGACGAAGAAATCGCACATGGTCATGCCCATGGCGCTGGTGGTCATCACCACTAAGTAATATTGTTATTTACTCTGAAATCCCAAGTGAATCACTTGGGATTTTTATTTGGGTAACAGTATGATGACTTAAGTATTTTTTAACGCTATTAAAAGGGAAGGTCATGGTCATTGATTTTTCAATCGGCAAGCTCATTGTTACCATCAATGAAATCCAGTGTCGTTTTCATGACAATCATATTGTATTAACCGCTTCTGTTGACGACATCAGTTGTTTTCATCAAGGTCTGGTTATTGCCGCTGATGGTGGCACTGTGCGTTGGAGCATTAAGCTCGACAATGCGACACAATTAGAGCAAGTGCTCAATTGCACCGGTATTCAAGCTCAGTAAGCTTAAGCTAATAACCTCAAATCTGTTTGCAAATGGATTGGAATGATATGCTTAGTGCACATCTTGAATTAATCTGTTTAAGTATAGTGACTGTTGATCTTTCAGGCATAGAGTCAAAATCAACAGGCTCTCGCGAGCGGTTAGTTCTTTGAATCAAGTTTTTGATATAAATAAGGTCAATTTGATGTCTTCATTAGAAAAAATTGTAATCGAACCACAAACAACGGCTACAGCATGTGTTATTTGGCTTCATGGCTTAGGCGATTCTGGCGCAGGTTTTGCGCCTGTAGTTCCGGTGTTAGGCTTACCTGAAAATCACAGTATTCGTTTTATTTTTCCTCATGCACCCGAGCAAGCTGTGACGATTAATGGTGGCTATGTGATGCGTTCTTGGTACGACATCAAAAGCATGGATTTACATGACAGAGCAGATATTCAAGGGGTATTGAGCTCTGAGCAAGCCGTGCAACAATTGATTAATGAGCAAATAGAGAATGGTATCAGTGCGGGTAAGATTATCTTGGCAGGATTTAGCCAAGGCGGAGTAATGAGTTTATTCACGGGCTTACGTTTTACTCAAAAACTGGCGGGTATTATGGCACTCTCTTGTTATTTACCTGGTGGAGAACATTTACCTGAACAACTTGCAGATGAAAACCGGACAACACCTATTTTGCAACATCACGGTGAACAAGATGATGTTGTGCCATTGTTTGCAGGGAAAATGGCAAATGATGCGTTAATAGCCGCTAATTATCAGACAAGTTGGCGCACTTATCCTATGGCTCACAGTGTTTTACCTAACCAACTTACTGATATCGGTCAATGGATACAACACGTGTTGAAATAAAAGCTTCACGCTATTGTTTTTTATTCAGAACAATGGTGTCGATGGTGAGGTTTCAAAAAAGTAAGTGATTTTAGTGGCTTAGCAGTTTATCTGTTAGAGCCATTTTTTTTACTTGTTTTTAACATGTTTATTAACAAGTTGACTGTTTTCAAGAGAGAATTGTTGTCTATTTAAGTTATTGTTATTAGTGTATTAAAAATCACATTTTGTCATAAAAATGAAATCAAAAACCGTCAATCTTTGTTATCATTCAGCCTGTGAATTGGATTTTCACAGATTTAAAAATAAATAATAACTCGGGGTAAATCATGACAAACATGTTAATTAAAGGATTAGTTGCAACGGCTGTATTAACAGCATTAACCGGTTGTAACAGTGACGATAAAACACACTTAGTAGAAACGCCTGTCGCAACAACATGTGCCGAAGCAGGTGCAGATTGTAAAATATTTACAGTATTACACACCAACGACAACCATGGCCGTTTCTGGTCTAACAGTGATGGCGAATATGGTATGGCAGCGCGTAAAACGTTGATCGACCAAATTCGTGCTGAAGTCAGTGCAAACGGTGGCGAAACGTTATTGCTATCTGGCGGTGACATCAACACAGGTGTTCCAGAGTCTGATTTACAAGATGCTGTGCCTGATTTTATTGGTATGAACGAAATCGGTTACGATGCTATGGCAGTGGGTAACCATGAGTTTGATAACCCATTAGCAGTATTAGATTCACAACGCTCAATTGCTAATTTCCCAATGCTTGCTGCAAACATTTATAAGAAAGATGGCACACGTTATTTTGATGCCTACAAAGTATTCGATGTTAATGGCGTTAAAATTGCTGTTATCGGCCTAACCACCGAAGATACCGCTAAAATTGGTAACCCAGAATTTATCGGTGATTTAGATTTTAAAGATCCAAAAGATGAAATTGTCAAAGTAATAGCAGAAATTAAAGAAGCAAAATCTGCAGATTTGATCTTCGCAACGACTCACATGGGTCACTATGCTGATGCTGCAAATGGTAGCAATGCCCCTGGTGATGTTGCCATGGCTCGTGCGTTAGCTAAAGGTGATTTACAAGTTGTTATCGGTGGTCACTCACAAAACGCAGTTTGTATGGAGCCAGGTACTAACGCATATAGCGAAACATTTGAACCAGGCAGCGAATGTACACCTGATATGCAGAATGGCACTTACATTATGCAGGCTCACGAATGGGGTAAGTACGTAGGCCGTGCAGATTTTGAATATTTCAACGGTGAAATGCATTTAGTAAGCTACAAGCTAATACCTGTTAATTTGAAAAAATCAGTAACCGATGCTGCAGGTGTTAAAACTAAGGTATTGATTGCTGACGCAATTGAAGAAGATGCAGCATTAAAAGAATTGCTAAAATACTATCAAGATCAAGGTAGCGCTAAGTTAGGCGAAGTGATTGCAACCACTGATGGATTGTTAGATGGTGAGCGTGCAAACGTACGTAGCATGCAAACCAACTTAGGTCGTTTACTTGCTGATGCACAGCGTACTAAAGTTAAAGCTGACATTGGTGTGATGAACTCTGGAGGTGTACGTGCATCTATCGAAGCGGGTAATATCTCTTACCGTGACGTGCTGACCGTTCAGCCATTTGGTAACATGGTGACATTAAGCACTATGACTGGTGCAGAAGTCACAGAATACTTAAACACAGTAGCATCTTTCCAACGTGGTTCTGGAGCTTATGCTCAAATCACAGGTGTGAAAATGACGGTAGATTGTACTGCGCAAACAGTCGCTATCAGTGAAATCAATGGTAAAGATTACAGTGCCACTGATTCTTATAGCTTTACAGTACCAAGCTTTAACGCTGCTGGCGGTGACGGTTATCCAAAACTTAACCCAGTAGCAACAGGTTATGTGGATGCTGAAGTGTTATACACTTTCTTCAAAGACAAAGGTACTATTGTTGCAGCAGATTATGCGCCAATGGGTGACATTGTTTATGAAAACTCAAACAGCCCACTAGGTTGTGAAGTAGCGGCTAAGTAAGATGCATTAAATGGTTTGCCTTGTATTTGGCTAGCCAAGATGCTCTGAGTAAAGTTGATAAATGTGTTAACAAAAAAGGTAGTTTAGGCTACCTTTTTTATTTTCTCAACTTTTTATTTACTCAACTTAGCCTATGCGATGTTGAGTTTACTTCCAGCGAATATGAGTTGTTAGCGTATGGCTCTCACCGGGGGCGAGTACGACTTTATCTTCTAATACATTGGCCGCTTCTAGGCACACCATTGAAAGATAATCATCGCTATTAAATCGAGACAGTCTTATTGATTTGTCTATCCACGGATTCCATAACACCGCAGACTGACTATTCTCACGGCTTACCACAATAGTCCCTTGTGGCGTATGCAACTCTTGGCAACTGGCTAAATCGGTATAAACGCGATCAGTTTCCCGGTCAAAGGTGACGTTATCTTGTGGTTGTTGAATCGGTCCTTGACCAAATTCAATGTATTTTGATTGGCTAAAGCCACTGGCGGTTAGTTGATGAATATCATCAATCGGGAAATAGCTGTGCAACGCTTGAGTTAAGCTAACACTCGTATCGTCATTGTTGGTATTCACAATACTGACTGACAATGATTCGCCTAAGGTAAATAGCACTTTGACTTCGGTGTTATGTGGCCAATATTGACGTTCAAATTCTGTTGCTGGCAAGCTAAACACTAAATCAACAATTTGGTTACGCATCTTGACTGACTCAAGTTTCCACAGCTTATTACGAGCAAAACCGTGTTGAGGGAAATCAGGGTTTTCATTCATGCCAAACCACGGCCAGCACACAGGGATGCCACCACGAATACCATTACCCGGTTGATAATCATCAGCAGATGAAACCCACAAAAGAGGGGGTTTACCCACAGGGATAAATTGGTCTATCTGAGCGCCTTGCATAAAAATTCGTGCCTGACAAAGCTCAGTGTCTACCTTGACATACTCAAGACCATTTGGGTGTTTTAGGGTGGTAACAGAACCCATAGTGTGTGTCCTTGTGTTAAAAGCTGTTTAAAATAATTGTTGTCGTCTTAACAGACGATAAGCCGCTAGCTTAGCGTATTTCTTCCCGTACGATAATACTCTTGTCGTGTGCAGCCTATTGTCTGTATCGTGTTGAATTAGTGATGAAGAGTCTGTGATAAATGGCGGGAGAGGGATTATGTGCGAGTAAAATACAACAGCCTATTATTTGCAGGCATCGCGACATCTTCTGTAAGAATAAGCCCTTGTTGTTTAGCTAAAGTGGTTATCCATTCAATATCCCGTATACCGCTTAATGGATGTTGCTGCTTTAGCCAAACGTCAAACTGTGCATTACTGTCGCTGGTAAATTCACCTGAATAATTAAACGGCCCATAAATAGCAACACATCCTTTAGGCGCGAGTGTTTTACCACAACCCACAAAAAAGGCTTCTACTAATTCACAGCTCATGATGTGTAGTGTATTTGCTGTATAAATCGCATCGATAGCGGCCACTAATTTTGGCCACGACTGACTGACATCAAGTTCGATGCCATCAGCTAGGTTGTTAAGCGGGTAGTGTTGTAATCGTGCCTGTAAATTATCGAGGTAATGTGGCTGGTCACTAGGCTGCCAGCGAAGGTGCGTTAAATGCTCTGCAAAAAATACACAATGCTGCCCTGTACCGCTGCCGATTTCTAGCACCTGAGTTGTGTGGCTTAACCACTGTACCAGATGAGTTAATATTACATGCTTATTGTTTTCGCATGCCTGTGAAAAAGGCAATTGTGCGAGTGGGATAGTATTTTGCATTACGATAGATCGACTTTTTCCATTTCTAGTTGCTGTAAGGCTATGACAGCTTGGGTACGATTGCGCACGCCAAGTTTTCGAAATATCGCTGTTGCATGAGCTTTAATGGTCGCTTCCGACACACCAAAATCATAGGCTATTTGCTTGTTGAGCAGCCCCTCGGCAAACATTTGCAATACTCGATATTGCTGTGGAGTTAAATCTGATAGACGGCTGGCCATTTTATCGGTTGGATCGTCAGACACTGGCACCAATTGAGTACCGCTAGGTAACCAAATATCACCGTATAATACCGCGGTGAGCGCATCAGTTAATGACTCCATAGAGGCAGATTTAGGAATAAACCCACTGCTTCCATAATGGACCGCACGGCTAATAGTATTAATGTCTTCGTGGGCCGAAATTACCACCACAGGAATATCTGGATAGTGAGTTCTAAGATGGATCAAGGTCGAATAACCATGAGATCCAGGCATTTGTAAATCCAGCAGTATGAGATCAAATTGACATTGTTTGTTATTCAGCACATTTTCCAGCGCTTCAGCACTGTCGGCTTCAACCCATTGAGTTTGATTGAATGCACTGCTCAATGCCTGTCGTAAGGCATTACGAAATAACGGATGATCATCTGCAATGACGATATTTAAATTTTCGAGCTTCATGGCGTTTTTTATTCTATGTTGCACGTGAAGATTAATTCAATGTAACAGAAAAGCAATCGAGTGTTCTATTGCTTTATGCATCAAAATGATGCTTTTTTGTGAATAATACCATTGTGCGTTAATAAGAGATGACTCAACGAGAGTTTAAAAGGGCTTAAACAAGGGGCATGACTGAATGAATAGTGGTCCTTTTTCGAAGCTATACAACGCAGTGTAAGCCCTTTAAACACTCGCCAGAAAGGAATGTCCCAGAGGATTTACTCAGCGTACTCGCTATGTGAAAAGGAACGACCATTAGTGTATCGCGACGCTTTAATCAAAAACTGCTGGACGGATTCTGAGTGGTTACTTATTTAATGCGGATTGGTGTAAACAGCAAAGTATGACTTTAGTTTAGGTTTACATCACAGTTTGTTCGATAGCAGCGCAGCACAATGGCTGCGCTGACAAAGACCGCCATTAAGCGTGAGGCCACACTTGTGTAGGTTGTCGATTTTCATCAATTGCAACAAAGGTAAATACACCGCGAATAGCATGTTCGCGATGATCTTTGTACATGTCTTCTACATAAATATTCACCTCAACTTTTAGTGAGGTGTTACCCACATGGATCACTTTAGCAATCAATTCCGCTAAGCTGCCCGCTGGAATGGATTTTTTAAAATCAATACGGTCAGAGCTTACAGTAACTAACGATTTACGACAAAAACGTGTCGCGGCAATAAAGGCCGTTTCATCCATCCACGCTAATGCGTCTCCACCAAACAAGGTGTTGTGATGGTTAGTGTTAGAGGGGAAAATGGCTTTAAATACTCGCGCTTCAGAATGGATAATGCGTGCAGCGATATCTTCAGGAAAATCAGTTTCAGTTTGATCTGGATTTTGAGCAAGGGACATACAACGACCTAAAATTAAACAATAGACAGGATTAAACGCGGCGCATTGTACTGTATGAGCTTAAGCGGTGTCGAATATTACCCAGTGTGGTTTGTTTTCTCTGCGCTAGCCGAGCAGTAAATGCTCAAATACAGGGTTAGCGCTGAGTACATCAATACGTCTAATGTCAGTTAATATAATGTCTATTGGTTGCTGTTGTTGAGTGACGCCGCGAATCGCTTCGTGTTTTGTGCCACCTTGTTGCACGATTGTCGTTTGAGTAAAGTGGCCCACAATTTCAACACCAGAATGCAAGCTTAACTTCACTTGATACTGATGTAAGCACATGATTTCGATAAAATCATAATGAGCACAATTAATTGGGGGCATTTACTCTTTTTATCCTTTAAGTATTCAGCATTCAGCATTCAATGTACAGATGCAAAGTCTCAACTCATTTACGTGGGTGAGTTAATCGCACATCTATTGACGTAATAAATAGTCGTGCAATTAATCAGGTAGTTAATCACTTCGCTAGCTACATCACTAACAGCATCACTAGCTACATCGTTAATATCGTAATAGTACCGTCGATACTTCATGGTTATTACCATCGACAGTGACTATATAGAGTCTGTCGAACTCGCTTGCATCATTAATGGCAGGCTGTTTTTCTGCGCCAAGCAGTTCTGCCAGTGCGGTTGTGGTATTGCTGTGGCCGATCACCAAAATATGCCCTTGCTGACTTAACAATACTTCTGCTGCTTTTTGAAGATCTGTAGGATCATATAAACTGGGTGCCAGATGCTGCTCTTCAGCTACCGCCAATGCGGTTTCACGCGTGCGCTTATAGTCTGTGGTATACACTTTGGCTAACGGGGTGCTTGATAATACTTGAGCTAAACGGATGGCCCGCAGTTTCCCCTGTGCAGATAAGCTCGGATCTTTTCCCTCAAGCTTTTCTGCATGTCTTACCAAGTAAAACACTTTTGCTTTAGCATTTATCATTTGCATAGGTATATCGGTATTTGATGTCTGTGCCATTAATGAACTGCTGAATAGCATAAGAAAGAAGGTGAGTGCATATCGAATGTCATTAGTCATGTATTAATCCATTAATTTGATGGTCATTGTGTTACCGAAAAAGCGCTTTATTTTATCTATCAACACGTTCGGCGTTTATCCTAGCAATAAACTTTCGTTTATGCAGGTTTTCTTTCTTTCGTTTAATCGTTGCACCAACATATAGGTTTATGATGTGGACATTGCCGTTCAGTGCTTTATGTATTAGAAATTATAGATGATTTTAGCTGTGATATGAATGAGATGGACTATTGTTAATTCATACCTTATTTTCTTTTAAAGCAGCAAGACTTGCTTTAGCAAGACATTTATTACCATGCTCACCGGATTGGTTAACCATTAAGGAAAGGATATGCCTGAATCGTTAGAGGCTCAAATTATTCAATTAGAACCAGATGATGCACTACCTTTATGGCGCCACACCATTTTTATGCGCATATTTACTGTGCTAGCGGTACTGAGTATCCCTTTGTATATCACAAGCGTATATGTATGTATTGACCAAGGAATTTGGTACATGGCGGCCTTTGATACGCTCTGGTATGGCTTGTTGCTATTCATTCTCTTTTGGCCTTCGTTAGCAGATAACACCCGATATTTATGGGGCTGTTTGTTGGCTTTTTTTGTCGGTGCAGGATTTTTGCTCGCGGTGGGCCCTTCAGGTGCGGGTTTGTTTTGGTTGTTTACCTTTCCACCGTTAACCAGTGTGCTGCTTGGCGCAAAGCCTGCGGTAATCGCTCAGGTTGTTAATGCTGTCTTGTTAATACTCACAGGAATTGCATTTCATTACGATTGGTTACATTGGCCTGTGATGGAACACTTTTCAACGACAATTTGGTATGTTGTCGTGATTAACTTTTTGGCTACCTGTGCCATAGTGACCCAATCTATTTCCTTTTTGCTGGGTAAATTGACCCATTCATTGCAATCGACATTAGCATCAAGACAGGCGACCGTGATTGGGTTAGCAAAATTAGCGGAGTATCGAGACAATGATACTGGTGCCCATCTTATTAGAATGCAGCAATACGCTAATATGCTCGCAAAACAAAGACTAGATGATGAACACGTGCCGGCAGAGTTAACAGAAGCTTTTATCAAAGAAATCAGCTTGTCATCGATTTTGCACGACATTGGCAAGGTGGGAATTGCAGACCATATTTTACTTAAACCCGGTAGATTAACCCCTGAGGAGTTTGAACACATCAAAGCCCATCCTGTTATGGGGGCTAAAGTGATCGATAGCTTGCTGAAATATGCGCCTCAATGTGAATTTCTGTTGATGGGGCGAGACATTGCTGGTGGTCATCATGAGAAGTGGGATGGCAGCGGTTATCCAAAAGGCCTTAAAGGTGAATTAATCCCATTGTCAGCAAGGATTGTGGCATTGGTTGATGTGTATGATGCGTTAACCTCTCCGCGTTGCTATAAGCGTCCATTTACACATGAAGAAGCCAAAGAGATAATAACGGCAGGTCGGGGTAATCACTTTGACCCAGCACTAGTTGACAGCTTTATGACAATTGAACAACGCTTTGCTGATTTATCGCAGGCCTCTTTGGCACACCATTCAGTAAGTTATGAGCCATAGATAATCAACTTTTACGATTGATTAAGTGTGCCGTAGGCAATGTTGTTAACAACATGCCCGCACTCATTTTATCGTTGCCCATAAAAATGCCAGTCTGTGTAAACTGGCATTTTTTATGGGCATTTAACTTTGTTTATTTGCAAGCATGCTGATGCTTGCAAATAAATTGAACTGGGATTACTTAGCCAACAGATTTTTGCGGTCACGAGAAGCTTGCGCTAATTCACGCAATAACGTTTCAGAATCAGCCCAATGCAAACACGCATCCGTAATACTTTGACCATACATTAAAGGCTCGCCTTTAATCACTTTCTGATTACCTTCAATCATAAAGCTCTCAGCCATAATACCGGCAATGGCGGTACTACCATTGCGCATTTGTGCCATGATACTGTCTGCAACGTTTAATTGATTTTTATGCTGCTTTTCGCTGTTTCCGTGGCTAAAGTCGACAACCATACGTTGGGTTACGCCGACGGTTTCAAGCTGTGCGCGTGCAACTTCAATATCTTCAGCTGAATAGTTAGGGGTTTTACCACCACGTAAAATAATGTGACCAAACGGATTACCGTGTGTGCGGTAAACGGCCATGGCACCGTCTTTATCTGGAGAGTAAAAAATATGCGGTGCTTGCGCGGCACGAACAGCATCTACAGCAATATTAATATTACCGTCAGTGCCATTTTTAAAGCCAACAGGACAAGACAAAGCAGAAGCCATTTCACGGTGGATTTGGCTTTCCGTCGTACGTGCGCCAATGGCACCCCAGGTGATTAGATCAGCAATATATTGTCCGTTCACCATGTCTAAAAACTCAGTTGCAATCGGCAATTTAAGTTCAGTAATTTGCTGTAATAACTGACGTGCCATACGTAAGCCTTTATTTGGGCTAAAGCTGCCGTCTAAATCGGGATCTGAAATTAAGCCTTTCCAGCCCACAATCGTACGTGGCTTTTCAAAATACACACGCATCAAGATGCATAAGTCGTCTTTAAGCTCATGGTGAAGGTCTGATAAGCGCTGCGCGTATTCTAGTGCCGCTTTAGTGTCGTGAATGGAGCAAGGACCAATAATCACGAGCAAACGTTGATCTTCGCCCGCTATGATGGCTTCAACTTCGCGACGCTGAGCAACAAGGTAATCAGCTGCATCTTGAGTTAAAGGATATTCTGAAGCCAACTGAGCAGGAGAAATAACTTTGCTTAATAAGGTTGTTCTGAGTTCATCTGTTTTAATAGTCATGCATATTACCGAGAAATCGTGAGATGCATCTGCATCATATTGCTCGAGATTATATACCCAAAGAAGTTAAAGATGCGAGGCTTAGCCTAGGATTGTAGGCACTAAAAAACAGATTGCCTTAAAAGCCAAAGGCGAATCAACCTAAGTCAACATCGCCATTTGATGATTTTTTATGCTATTTAAAGCCCAAATCGATTGTTTATTTATCAGAACATGTGGCGTTTAAGACCGGTAATATCGAGAATTTTAGTGGCAATTTCTTCAACCGAATGATTGGTGGTATTCACGAATGGGATGCGCTCTTTTTTGTACATCATCTCAACTTCTTTGACTTCAAGGCGGCATTGTCTTAGTGAAGAATAACGACTGTTTTCCATGCGACTTTGACGTATTTCATGCAAACGATGAGGATCAATGGTTAACCCAAAAAGCTTCGACTTATTGCGTTTGAGTGCTTCAGGTAACTTGAGGTTATCCATGTCATCTTCAGTAAAGGGGTAGTTTGCAGCCTTTATACCAAACTGCATCGATAGATATAAGCTTGACGGTGTTTTACCACAGCGCGATACACCTAATAGAATAATATCGGCTTTATCCATGTGTTTCATGGTTTGGCCGTCATCGTTTTCCATCGTGTAGTTAATGGCATCGATACGGGTTTCATAGCCATGATTACTTTTACCATGAGTACGGTGCAATAAAGGCTTAGCTTGCACGCCTAAGTGTTGTTCGAGTGGCGCAACAAAGGTGTTCAAAAAGTCATAATCGACACATTCACTCGAAAAAATCACGTTACGAATTTCAGGATTAATGATTGAGTGGAACACTAACGGTCTTTCACCTGTTGTAATAAAACAATCATTTATTTGCTGCTTAACTTTTTGAGCTTTTTGAATAGTTTCCACAAACGGAATCGTAAGTGCTTCAAATTCTATAGGAAATTGTGAAAGTACGGCATGACCAAAAACCTCTGCTGTGATCGCGGTCCCATCTGAAATATAGAATACTTTTGGTGTCATTCTGACCTCTTGTAGTAATAAAATTACAAATAAAATTATAGATTTACGCGTCTTGTATGGGAGTGTAAGATGCTATTGCCCTCGTGTGAAGTGGCCACTGAAATAAAAAACTTGCGGAGATAAAACTGTGCAGCAATACGTACTCTGGTATCAAGAATTAGGCATGGGTGATGTAAACAAGGTTGGCGGAAAAAACGCATCCCTTGGAGAGATGATCAGCAATCTGGCTAATGCAGGGGTTCAAGTTCCTGGCGGTTTTGCAACGACCTCTCATGCGTTCAATGAGTTCCTTGAACAAAGTGGAGTTAACCAGAAGATTTTTGACATTCTGGCTACATTGGATGTGGATGATGTCAATGAACTGGCAAAAGTAGGTGCACAGATCAGACAGTGGGTTATCGAAACCCCATTCCAACCTGCGCTTGAAGAAGCGATTCGTGAAGCTTATGAGCAATTGTCGAGTGAAACACAAGACGCTTCATTTGCGGTACGTTCATCAGCAACTGCTGAAGACATGCCAGACGCATCGTTTGCAGGCCAACAAGAAACATTTTTAAACGTTAAAGGCTTTGATGCCGTCATGCTAGCAATTAAGCATGTATACGCTTCACTCTTTAACGACCGTGCAATCTCTTATCGTGTTCATCAAGGTTACGAGCATCAAGGTGTTGCTTTATCTGCTGGCGTACAACGTATGGTGCGTTCAGACAAAGCGGCTTCTGGTGTTATGTTTACCATGGACACTGAGTCGGGCAACAACGACGTTGTATTTATCACTTCATCATTTGGTTTGGGTGAAATGGTAGTGCAGGGCGCGGTTAACCCTGATGAATTCTATGTGCACAAGCCAATTTTATCCCAAGGCCATGATGCAGTAGTGCGTCGTAACATTGGCAGTAAGTTGATTCAGATGGTTTACTCTGATGATGCTTCTCATGGCAAGCAAGTTAAAATCGAAGACGTTGCTGCAGATCAGCGCCGTATATTCTCTATCAATGATGCAGAAGTGATGGAGCTTGCAAAGCAAGCAGTGATCATTGAGCAACATTATGGCCGTGCGATGGACATCGAATGGGCAAAAGATGGTAATGACGGCAAACTGTATATTGTACAGGCGCGTCCAGAAACCGTTCGCAGCCGTGAAGATGTGCAACTAATTGAACGTTACCATTTAAAAACCAAAGGCGATGTGATCTGCGAAGGTCGTGCTATTGGTCATAAAATTGGTACTGGTATTGCCAAGGTATTAACCTCAATTGACCAAATGGATCAAATTGAGCCAGGTGATGTGTTAGTGACTGACATGACTGACCCAGATTGGGAACCTATCATGAAACGCGCTAGCGCGATTGTTACCAACCGTGGTGGCCGTACTTGTCATGCTGCGATTATCGCTCGTGAATTAGGTGTGCCAGCTGTTGTAGGTTGTGGTGACGTGACCGACCGCATCAAAACCGGCGATATTGTTACCGTTTCATGCGCCGAAGGTGATACAGGCCTTATTTACTCTGGTAAACAAGAATTTGAAATCATCACAAACCGTGTTGATACATTGCCGCCATTACCAATGAAAATCATGATGAACGTCGGTAACCCTGATCGTGCATTCGACTTTGCTCGTTTACCTAACGAAGGTGTCGGTTTAGCGCGTTTAGAGTTCATCATTAACCGCATGATTGGTATTCACCCTAAAGCGCTATTAGACTTCAACGACCAAACTGCTGAATTACAATCAGAAATCAATGACATGATTGCCGGTTACGATTCGCCTGTTGAATTTTATATTGCACGCTTAGTGGAAGGTATTGCGACTATCGCCTCTGCGTTTTACCCGAAAAAAGTTATCGTACGTATGTCTGACTTTAAGTCTAACGAATACGCAAACTTAGTCGGCGGTGACCGTTATGAGCCTGAAGAAGAAAACCCAATGTTGGGCTTCCGTGGTGCTAGCCGTTATATTTCTGAATCATTCCGCGATTGTTTCGCACTTGAATGTGAAGCGATTAAACGTGTTCGCAACCAAATGGGCTTAACCAACGTTGAGGTGATGATCCCATTTGTTCGTACCGTAAGCGAAGCTTCTCAAGTTATCGAATTACTTAAAGAGCAAGGGCTAGAACGTGGTAAAGATGGTTTACGCGTTATTATGATGTGTGAATTACCGTCTAACGCCTTGTTAGCTGACCAATTCCTAGAGCATTTCGATGGTTTCTCTATCGGCTCTAACGATTTAACTCAGCTAACACTAGGTTTAGACCGCGACTCAGGAATCATCAGTCACTTGTTCGATGAGCGTGATGAAGCCGTTAAAGTATTATTGGCTATGGCCATTAAAGCGGCTAAAGCGAAAGGTGCTTACGTTGGTATTTGTGGTCAAGGCCCATCAGACCACTCTGACTTTGCAGCTTGGTTAGTTGAACAAGGTATCGACACCGTGTCATTAAATCCAGACACCGTTATTGATACTTGGCTATATCTTGCCGAAGCGCATGGTTAATTTAGCCTAAATAGCGTTAAAAATTGCAGCTCAACCTGCAATTTTATCAAGTTGTCATAAAAGCCGCTTTTTAGCGGCTTTTTTTTGTTTATAATGAACTCAATATACTCATAATAAATAAGTCCTCTATGTTACCTTTGCTATCACATAAACAAACATTAGAACCTATCTATCTAGAATATCTCGACGCGCTTGAACAAAGTGAGTTTGAAGGTGAAATAGACAAGCGTTACAGTGCGCGGCTTATTCAAGCAACCGATAACTCGGTATATCAATTTTTGCCTCAAGCAGTCATTTACCCATTGCATCAGCAAGATGTTGAACTCGTTTTGGCATTAGCCTCTCAACCTCAATATAAGCAAGTGACATTTAGTGCTCGCGGTGGCGGCACAGGAACCAATGGCCAATCACTGACCCACGGACTTATTTTAGATGTGTCTCGCCATCTAAACCAAGTGCTCGAGATTAATGTAGAAGAAGGTTGGGCGAGGGTACAAGCAGGTGTGGTAAAAGATGCATTAAATGATGCATTGCGGCCACATGGTTTCTTTTTTAGTCCAGATTTATCAACGTCAAACCGTGCCACCATTGGCGGTATGGTCAATACAGATGCCTCAGGTGCAGGCTCATTGGTTTACGGTAAAACATCCGATCATGTATTGGGCGTGACGAGCGTGCTTATCGATGGCAGCGTACTTTGTACAACGCCTGTGGCCAACCCACAGCTTGACCAACAACCCTATGGCGACAATCAATTAGCCAACACCATCGCTAAGCAAATCGCAGATGTATGCCGCGAAAAGCGTAGCACTATTATTGAGCGTTTCCCAAAGCTAAATCGCTTCCTAACAGGGTACGATTTAAAGCATGTGTGGAATGATGATCTAACACAGTTTGATCTGTCACGTATTTTAGCAGGCTCAGAAGGTACGCTTGCGGTCATAACCGAAACCAAGCTTAACCTCACGCCGTTACCCAAAACACGCATGATGGTGAACATAAAATATGACTCATTTGAATCAGCACTGCGTCATGCTCCATCATTAGTTAAAGCCAACGCGACCGTGGTTGAAACCGTCGACTCAAAAGTGCTCAACCTTGCTCGAGAAGATATTATTTGGCACTCGGTGGCAGACCAAATCAAAGCGGTGCCTAACAAGATCATTGAAGGTCTTAACATGGTTGAGTTTGCTGGTGAAGATGATGATGTGATCCAAAAAATTGCCCTGCTTGAACAAATGCTGTCAGAACAACTGAGCCATGAGCAATATGGTTTAGTGGGTTTTCAAATCATTAAAGACCGCAGTGACATAGACAGTATTTACGCCATGCGCAAAAAGGCCGTCGGGCTACTTGGCGCCACAAAAGGCACTCGCAAACCGCTAGCGTTTGCTGAAGACACCGCCGTACCACCCGAAAACCTAGCCGACTATATTATGGCGTTTCGTGCACTACTCGATAGCCATAATTTGCAATACGGCATGTTTGGCCATGTAGATGCAGGTGTATTGCATGTGCGCCCCGCATTAGATATGTGCGATCAAGCCGATGAGAAACTCTTAAAAGTCATCTCCGATCAAGTGGCTGCGTTAACCCTTAAATATGGTGGCTTAATGTGGGGCGAACACGGTAAAGGAGTACGCGGCGAATATGGCCCTGCGGTATTTGGCGATGAGCTTTATGCTGTGCTTGAGCAAATTAAAGGCTGGTTTGACCCAGACAATCGCTTAAATCCGGGTAAATTAGTCGCACCGCCAAAGTCTGGCCCGTTAATGTTCAATGTCGACAGTGCCAAACGTGGCAGTTTCGACAGACAAATCCCGGTGCAAACGCGTAACGCATTCCCAGATGTTATGAACTGTAATGGTAATGGATTGTGCTTTAACTACAGCAGCTATTCGCCCATGTGTCCGTCATTTAAAGCCACCGGCGACAGAGTACAGTCACCTAAAGGCCGTGCCGGTCTTATGCGTGAATGGCTTCGTTTACTTGAAGCAGAAGGTGTCGATGTCGACGCATTAGCAAAGTCAAAACCACTAGGGTGGATGCAGCGTACCCAAAATACCCTCAATAACCAACGTGATTACGATTACTCACATGAGGTAATGGAGTCACTTAAAGGCTGTTTGGCCTGTAAGGCTTGTTCAGGGCAATGCCCTGTTAAAGTAGATGTGCCTAAGTTTAGAGCGCAGTTCTTTAATATTTACTACAAACGTTATTTACGTCCAGCCAAAGACTATTTAGTGGCAGGTATCGAAGACTCGTTGCCACTGATGGCTGCAATGCCAAAATTAACTAACCTTGCTTCGCAAAATCCACTGAGCCAGTGGGTCATTAAAAAAGCCATTGGTTATGTGGATGCGCCTAAACTGTCGGTGCCCACATTAAAGCAACGCTTAGACGGCCATGGTAGCCGAGGTTATGATTTAGATGCTTTATGCGCTATACCAGAAGCTGAACGCAGCCAATATGTATTAGTGGTACAAGATCCATTTAACAGTTTTTATGATGCAGGTTTAGTGTATCGCTTTATTCAATTGATTGAAAAATTGGGCTTAAAGCCGGTATTACTGCCGTTTAAACCCAATGGTAAACCGACGCACATTAAAGGTTTTTTAGACAAGTTTGCCAAAACAGCGCAAAACAGTGCCGATTTTTTAAACCGCGTTCACGCGCTGGGCATGCCGATGGTCGGCCTCGATCCTGCTCTAGTGTTATGCTATCGAGACGAATACAAAGAGGTATTAGGCCAACGTCGTGGTCCGTTTGAAGTGTTGCTAGCCAATGAATGGTTAAGCTCAGTCGTTGCAGCACGCAATGATTCAGTACCGTTAACAAATGATGCCCCAGAGTTTACCTGGTTTAGCCACTGCACAGAGTCAACTGCCAAGCCCAATACCGCTAACGAGTGGAAGGCCATATTCAGTCACTTTGGTGCTAAGCTCAACAGTGTCAATTTAGGCTGTTGTGGTATGGCGGGAACTTATGGCCATGAGCTAGAAAACCTTGAGCGTTCAGAGCAGTTGTTTGACATGTCATGGCAACCGACGATTGCGCAAATAGCCACGCACAGCCAAGTATTAGTGTCGGGGTATTCCTGCCGTAGCCAGGTTAAACGCTTTGCAGGGTTTAAACCTCAGCATCCAATTGAAGCATTACTTAAATTAATCAACTAAATGCATTAACGAGATTAAACAAGGTAACAATATGGCAGATGAAACAGCAGCATTACATTCATTTATCCACTCAGGTGAGGCTGCGCTGTGCAGTGAAGACGTGCTGTTTCATATTCAATCCAATGGTGATTGGCTGTATTTAAATAGCCCATTACCGCCTAAGTTTGCTGCACTGTTTAGCAGTATTTTGCATTGCATCGACAACGAATATTACCTTATTACCCCAGTTGAAAAGGTGAGAGTCAGTGTCGACAGTTACCCGTTGATATTGGTGGATTATGAGGCGAGCTCAATAATAGAATCGCCTCACAATACTCAATTAGCCTTTACCAGCAGTATTGGCACACATCTCCAAACGGTTAATCTTGCTGATGTTATCGTTACCGATGATGGCATTTATGCCCCTTTGGTTAGAGGCTTAGTCGGCCAACTTAATCGTGCTTGTTATTATCGATACATTAATGAGTATTTGTCTTGTGACTAAAAATGCTTCTTATCACGTATAGAAATGGTAATCTGAATGAGTTCGAGCGTGTTTAATTGCTGAGCATAGTGATGCAAACTGAACATGCCAATGACGGTGTTGGAGGTATCATTTGAAACGCTTTGAAAGTTTAAGTTACCTGATTTCCCATCTAAATATTACTTTACAGCAAGAACTCGACTCGCGCTTAAAGCGTTATGAGTTAGACAGTAAACTGTGGCCAGTATTATTTACCCTATGGCAAGAAGAAGGGCTCAGCCA
This sequence comes from Shewanella sp. MF05960, assembly GCF_050849305.1. Taxonomy (NCBI): domain Bacteria; kingdom Pseudomonadati; phylum Pseudomonadota; class Gammaproteobacteria; order Alteromonadales; family Shewanellaceae; genus Shewanella; species Shewanella sp. MF05960. The sequence goes on from NZ_JBOZPS010000023.1 coordinate 59,584, forward strand.
AACTGAACTGTCTAAGCGTTGTGATGTGGCCAATTACACCATGACCCGTCTGCTTGATACTTTGCAAGTACAGGGATTTATCACCCGTCATCAAGAAGCCGACAATCGTCGCGCTTTTCAAATCTTTTTAACCGACAGCGGTAAAGCATTAGAACTAGACTTAGTGCACGAAGCCGAGTGGGTTAATGAACGCTTTTTAGCGGTACTCACTGACGCTGAGCAAGATGAATTTATGCGCCTGTTGAATAAAGTGAATCAGTTTAGTCTGTAAAGGTTAAAGTTCAGCGTTGCTTTTGTCCTATTAAATCAGTGTGCATGACTCTTTTTTGTCCCCAAAGTATGTTTGAAATATGGCCAGCGACCACTTACATCTTGGCGCTTCACTCTGCTTCAGACGACATTTAACTGGCTTGCAAATGTCGGCTAGATATCCAGTGGCAGCTAGTCTCTCACCTTTATGTGGTGTGTACTGTGCATAAAAACAGTTGTAATGGTTTTTGGCGTGTCTTTAAGTTTAATCGGCTAATAAGTAAACTAAAGTAGTATGAACAATAATTCTCGAATGTTGTAATGCATTGAAATTAAAGTGTTTTTGTTTGCTGTCAAATATTGGGTTCACTTTTAACGCGCAAGCTCGCTTTTATTGGTCTGTGGAGTTAATTAAAACTGTTTTACATCAATAAGATAGTAAATGTAGGATGATATTAATCAATAACTTAAATGACCGACTTTAAATTTATTTGGCCATTCAATAAGCTGTTATGTATAGCAAGGAGGTTCCGTGGCTTACGATAGAGCTGATTGGCATTACGGTGGTGATTACCCTGAAGATTTACCGCTAGAAAATGCAGGAACACATATAGGGTTATTTTTAGCTTGGATTATAAAAAATAACTTAGAGGGTGAGTTCCATCAAAAAGAGTCTTGTGAAAATCTTATAAAAGTTAGAAATGAAGAAATCAGTGGAAGAGATTTTCTAATCGATATGTGCGATGAGAAATTCTGGGAAGAAGACCTAAGTGAAGAAGGTCAATCTTTTACTAAGCATTACTACGAATCAGATCTTTATCTTAACAACTACGACAGTGCTTTGTCTTCAAATCTTGAAACTTTATATCATGTCGAAAATTCTTGGGATAATTATCATAAATTAGCTCCTTTAATTTCTGCAGCTTATGATAAATGGAAAAAGCCAAAGAAGTTTTGGCAGTTCTGGAAATAGCTATACATAACAAGTCGTTAAAGCAGGACAAATAACAGTTGGCTTTTGCTCCTGCGTCGCTTATTTTAGCCAACAATTATTTGCCTCTTAACGAGGCGTTGAGGTTGTAGAATTACTCTAAAGTAGAAAATCGTGGGTGATTCTTGTGTTTATACAGCCCGTAAAACTCACTTTATAGTAGAATATTCCCTCAGATTTCACGTAGCAACGCAATTTGAGGCTTAATTTTTAATAAATTCTGAGGCTGTTTTTTCTAAAATAGAAATTCTACAGGCTCGTTATGTGTCATGGAGGCTGTGTTGAATATCCCAAAAAAGTTATATAAATATGAATCTGTTTCGGTTCAGTCCTTAGTAAACCTTAAATCACAAACAGTTTATTTTGCTCCTCCTTCCGGCTTTAATGATCCTTACGATTGTGCTTTAAAAGCGCAGATAGCAGAACCGACTGATTCTGAAATAGAGAGCTTGCGTGAAGTTTATTTGGCTAAGGATTGGCCTAAAGAAGTCAAAGAAAAACTTGATAAAGCCTCATTAAAAGAATTAAAACCAGGGCTATTTCGAGCTGCAAAAGATGCTAGTGAGCAAATAATTGACAATTTCATCCGGAGTAGAGGCGTATCTTGTTTCTCGGAAGTAAGCGATGAACTCTTAATGTGGGCACATTACGCAGATAAATACACTGGCTTTTGTCTTGAATTCTCAACTAATCACGAATTATTCGAAAGAGCTAGAAAAGTAGACTATGTAGAAAAAATCCCACTGTTAAATATTAAAAATATTTATGCTGATGGTGAGCGAGATGAAATGATGAACTTGTTTTGTACAAAATCGAAATCTTGGGCTTACGAGAAAGAATGGAGAGTCATTCATAGTGATGCCGGAACTGCTTATACATACCCACCTGAAATTTTAACTGGTGTCTATTTCGGGCCTAATATGCCTTTTGAAATGTTAGAAATAATATGTTTAGTTCTTAAAGGCCAGAACCCTCATGTGAAATTATATCGTGGTAAAAGAAGCGAGCTAGCCTTTAAAGTAGAATTCGAAGAGTTTAACTACACACCATATATTGAAACTCCAGTAGGGAGTTCTGGCACATAACAAGCCAATGAAGCGGGACTGAAAACAGTTTGCTCGGTTTCGCTTCGCTAATTTTTAGCCCCTTATTGGGGCATTAGGTCAATATTCATACATTCATTTCAATCTTAATTTTTAGGGATAACTGTGGAACAAAAAACTATTAGTCCATTAAAGGAAGCATTTCAAAATGTTCGAGAGCAACAAAATATTGATCTTATTCTTCCTGTTTTATTAACATCTGATTTATATATTATTACCGCAGAAACAGAACCTGGCGTGTTTGATTACTTTTATACAAAGTCACCTAATCCAGAACGATTTTGTGTAACTCTAGCCGAAAACGAATCTACTCTAGCTTCTGTAAAATGGCCGAAGCGAAAAATGACTGGCCGTGAATTATTAGTTGATCTGCCAGATGAAATAGAAATCATAATTACTTATGAAGACGGCGGAGACTATATTACTAGAGAACACTTACAGTGGTATCGGAAGCAATTGGCCTAAAAAGCCAATTAACAGGACTAAAAACAGTGGGCTATCGCTCGTGCCTCACTCATTTTAGCCCACAATTTTTCGCCTGTTATTAGGGGGGTGAGGCTGTAGAATTTCTCTAAAGTAGAAAATAGCAGGTGATTTTTGTGTTCATACAGCCCGTTAAACTCACTTTCTAGTGGAATATTCCCTCAGATTTCACGTAGCAACGCAATTTGAGGCTTAATTTTTTAATAAATTTTGAGACTGTTTTTCTAAAATAGAAATTCAACAGTCTCGTTAAGTCACTTGAGTTTGAGGTTTATATGCAAGCACAGAAGTACCTAAGCTTACTTAGTCAACTAAAAATTTCTAAATATAAAAATAGCTCTCAGAGTTTGTGTTGTTTTAATGCTCAAAAAGGAAATGAATATAACAACAATCTTATGATCGTCGGGCGAGCTGTAAATGGTTGGCACCATGAGTTTGATATGAATAATTTAAACGTAGAGACGATGGTTAATGAAATCTTTAATCAGGCGGCTACTTCTGATTGTCCGTTAAAGTGGGTTGAGGATTCGTGGGGGATTAATGAAGGATACAATACAAAGTCATCTGCATTTTGGCGTGTTACCAAACAAGTATCTCAATGTTTAAATGAAAATTCTTCAAGTACAGGATGGGCTAGTAAAATTGTATGGTCAAATCTTTACAAAATTGCTCCAAGCATTACAGGAAATCCTAGTGACAGTCTGTGTGATAAACAGTTTGTCTACTGTAATGAATTACTACTTGCTGAAATTGAAGAATACAACCCAAGAGTAATTATTTTCTTTACTGGTCTTAACTGGTTTAATGGCTTCTTAAGCAATGCTGTATCACTAGCAAGTAATAAAGAACATAGTTTGGTTGAGGCTCATGGAGTCTTAAAGATTAATGATGAAGAAGTCATAATCATAATTGCTAAACATCCTCAAGGCAAACCAGAGGCAGAGATGGTAAATGAAATTTTGAGTATCACATCGGTGACTTAACAAGCTGTTAAACAAGGACTAAATACAGTTGGCTTTTGCTTCTCGTCGCTAATTTTAGCCAACCACATTTAGCCTGTTAACAGGGCGTTGAGGCTGTAGAATTTCTCTAAAGTAGAAAATAGCAGGTGATTTTTGTGTTCATACAGCCCGTCAAACTCACTTTCTAGTGGAATATTCCCTCAGATTTCACGTAGCAACGCAATTTGAGGCTTAATTTTTTAATAAATTTTGAGTATTAAGCGACAATTACGGTGGCCGGTCTAGCGACAATTATCTTGGCCGGTTGATCTGATAAGGTTCGGTACAGCAGAACGGAGGAGTTCACTGTGCCGGGAACACGAATCACTGATCAGCAGGTC
>NZ_JBOZPS010000024.1:0-53805 GCF_050849305.1 Shewanella sp. MF05960
TTCCTAAACATGACACGATAGCGAGGGTTATCAGCACTATTGATATGAGTACGTTTCAATCCTGCTTCTCTAAATGGATGCAAGAGTGCCACCAGGTCACTGCTGGACAAGTGATTGCTATTGATGGAAAAAGATTAAAAGGTTCATTTAATCAGTCTGATAGAAAGGATGCCATTCATATGGTGAGCGCATTTGCTTGTGAAAATGGTGTGGTGCTTGGACAGCAGAAAACCGACTGTAAATCCAATGAGATAACCGCCATCCCAGTGCTGCTTGACTTGTTAGAAATAAAAGGTTGCCTAGTCACCATCGATGCCATGGGATGTCAGAAAGCGATAGCTCAGAAAATTTTGGATAAAGAAGCGAATTATCTGCTGGCACTTAAAGGCAATCAGCCTATGTTGTTTTCCCAGGTAGAGAAATTATTAGGACCAGAAATCAGCCGACAGTGTCAGGATGGAACGCTATTTCAGGAAGCGGATTACCAACGAAATAGAGAAGAGTACCGGTGCTGTATTGTGACCAATGACATGAGTCAAATCCCCGCAGCGGCAGATTGGCCAATGTTAACGACAGTTGGGGTGATCATTTCTTATCGAAAAGAAAAAGGCAAAGTATCCAAAGCGTTAAATTTTAGATACTACATCAGTTCAGCCACGTTAACGGCAGAAGAGTTGGCAGCAAGTGCCCGAGAGCATTGGAGTATCGAAAATGGATTGCACTGGAAACTTGATGTTGGAATGAAAGAAGATGATTGTCGTATCCGACGTAATGGTGCACCGGAAATCATGGCAGGTGTTAGGCATGTTGCAGTGAATCGTCTTCAGTCAGAGACAAGCTTTAAGAAAGGAGTAAGAGCAAAACAAATGAAAGCCAATCGCAACACCGATTACCTTGAAAAGGTTATTTTTGGCAAGTGAATTTTCATGCTCTTACCCTGCATAGGTATCCGTGTTTAAAGCAATAATTGAATACTAATAATTGAATGCTATGATTTTTGTTAAATATTAACGCTACATAACGAGTTTGTATTATTCTCGATTATCTAAATTCTCGCTTTCACCTAGACTAAAAGGTGATTGATTAGTGAAAAACAAGTTGATAAGTTACTAAAATTATTAATAATTAAAGTGTTTATACGATAATTCTTTAGATGAACATCTAAGGATGTATATCGGGATTATCTCTAATACGCTGTAGGTTTCGCACATGTTTGGTAGTATTTTTCTAGCAAGTATTATTCAATTTGGAGAAGTGAAAGGATGTTCAGATCCCAGTATTGAGCTATTAGAAGAGTTTAAAACTGAGATTGTGTATTTAGATAACACTCCTGAATTATTCCCTAAAGGTTCAATCAAAATAGCTGCTTCTATGCCACCAATCTGTCAAGTTGTAAACTCGCAGATTGAAGTCAAGTTTGATATAGATAGTTACGGTCATATTGTTAATTATAAGGTTTTATCTAACATACCTAAGCGAGTACACTCAAAGGCAATTAAAAAAGAGCTCATGCGTACACCACTGCATAAATCGACTTGGGGTTTAAAGAATAACAAGATGCTTGTTAATTATATTCAGTATAAAAGCAAAACCTAACCAGCTAATAAATAAGGACAAAAAACAGTTGACTGTTTTCGTTCCTCAATATTTTAACCAGCAATTTTTTGCCCATTATTAGGGCGTTGAGACTGTAGAATTACTCTTTGTTAAGAAAATACAACCTATTTTATGGGTTCCAAATGCATTACCAGTGTCTTAAAAGCGCTTAGGATTGATTTCAGGAGCTCGTTTTCTAATTGAATTTGGCTGTTAGCGTTATTCTACAGTCTCGTTATGCATATACAGGAAGTATTGTGTTAGATTCAAGAACTAATAAACCTCTTATAATAGGCGCATTCTTTAGCGCAGTTGCCGCTTTAGCACATTTAGGTTGTATTATATTTGGTGGTGACTGGTATCGCTTCTTCGGTGCTGGTGAACAAATGGCTAAGATGGCAGAAGCCGGAGAATCTTATCCTACGGTTGTTACTTCCGTCATAGTTATCATTCTATCTATTTGGTCTATTTACGGGTTATCTGGTGCAAGGATTATCGGTAAACTTCCCCTTGTTCGAACCGCCTTAGTGCTTATATCATCTATTTATGTATTACGTGGTTTAGTATTCGTTGCATTAATGCCGATATTTCCTGAAAACAGCATTACATTTTGGCTTGTAAGTTCAACGATATGCCTAAGTATCGGTGTGTTATATTCAGTTGGCACTTACCAAAGTTGGTCAAATTTAAGTGTAAAATATGCCTAACTAATAAGTCCGAACGAAGCCACGTCCTTATCCCAAGTGTTGAACAAGCCCGAGCAGCTGAGAGTGACTCTTTATATGTAAATATCAGCTTGAGAAAACGCGCTGTTTGATCTGATAGTTATCGTGCTAATTTTCTATAGACAGTAAGTTCCCTTAGCTCATTTGCTAATCATTTAACTCTATTAATTTCAGTGTGTTAAATTAATCCTCTACGGTATTCAGTTAAACTATTATCCTTATTATTTTCAATGTTCAAAAATTGGGTGGCATCTTTTTCAATTGAAAAAAGTACACTTAGCTAACATTCAGTTGGGTGAAGCAGCCAAACACTGCCTCAAGTGGAAAAATCAGAAAATATGACGATGAAAGAGCAATGATAAAAGATGAATAATGACAAAACCTACCTTAAAAGGTGTAATCAGAACAAACAATTAGCCGAAAGGTTGTACAAAATACCACTACCGAAAAAAAGCAAATTCCTATAGCATAAAACATACCGATTAATTTGGATGTGGCATCGGCCAAGTCCAACAAGCGATTTATGCCTTGCAAACTTCGCAACGCATAAATACTAAAACGTTATGAGCCCTTATGGATAGTTTAATATTTAGTCGCGCTATGAACATTCTTGATACGTGCCTGAGCGGAGATAAGCGAAAACTAAAGGCTCACCTTAGAGATAACTACCCGAAAAAGTACAAGCTAGAGATGTCTAGCGATACGGCGAATGAGCTAGTCAAAAATTATCGTGATATCTTAGAGGCTTGTAATAATCTTGCTAGTAAGACATTCAACAATTCATCAAAGCCAGATTTTGATGATTGTATATTTAGTGATTATGCTGAACTAGATGAAAACCTAAAGAAAAAGTGGATTCAGGGCGCATACTTCGGTCAGTTTAGATAGCTCATAATCGGGTAGCCGGAGGTATCTAGCCTCCAGCCCCCAACCACCCTGCAAGCGACTCTGCACAGGGCGGCTAATTTACCTCTTTAAAGAAATGACCCCACTCACTTTTTGGTTAGCTATTTATTACAATAATGAACAGTGATCCATCCATCTCTTAGTGAATATAATGCTACTTTCTTAACTTTTAATTCGAGCTTGGCATTACTCAATATTTTTTCTGTATCCCTGGTCATCACTGAAAACAAGAGGCGAGCTACGCCAAGGGCCTTTACTTGTGAAACCACAAGCAACAGCTTCTTGGATCCTGACGCCACGTTTAAGTACTTTTAGTTGTGTGAGTGTACCTTAGTCCGTGGTTTTCGCCACTGACGCCAGTAGTGTTCAAAAATGGGTGGCGTTTTTTCTGGCGTCTTTTTCTCAAGCATCTTTTTCACCAAGCTGAGTGAGTGACAATTGATTTCCATCGAGTAATGACTCAGTGGCAACCATCATAGAATTAAGACGTTTTTGATGAATTTTGGGCATTGTTTTTTTAGCAAATAGTGTAATATATGCTTAAGTTTAACAGGAGCACACATGGCGTTATATTTAGTAGCCTTCTTATAGAAATAAGAGGTTAAATTGATTAGATCAGATAGCACCATGCGTATCTATTATTTTGAAATTTAAAAGCATTATCTGGGGATTCCCTAGAGTAAGACGTTAGGTATTCATCCGACTTGGGTGTAAATTATCATAGGGAATTTTAAAATGGACGGGTTGAGTCTTATCTCTCTTTTAGTCGGTGTTATTGGTACAGGAATAGCAATTTATCAAACAGCTGTTTTGAATGAGTCAAAAAAAAGAAAGGGTGAACTTCAATACTTACTAGCTGGAATTAATAGTTCTGCGTTGCAAAAACAGCAGTTATGGCAAAATCAAATTTCACTGATTCAACACCCATTATCAGAGACTGATATTGAAATTGCTAAAGTATCAATCCGTGCGAGAGATGACTTTACTGATATTGCAAATTTAACAGTAGCTTTAGAGGGCGCTATTGATCCAGATTCATCTGCAATAACAAGTATGATGGACAAGTATATTGAAACAGTTCGTAAAAATAATATACTTCAAGCTGAGGCTCAAAATAATCCGTCACAAGTTAATGAAAGTACAAGTGAAACGAGTACCTAACTAATAAGAATAGGCCGCGCGAAGCCGCGTCCCACAATCTATTCAAGTGGGACAGATGATAGTTGGCTAGTTCCGCTCCGCTTCACATTTTAGCCAACTATCATTTGCTCTTAATAGGGTGTTATATTTTTTATTCTTGGAGTCTTTCTATGAAAATATTTTTATTGAGTGTTTTATGTAGTGCAGTTCTTATGGGATGTTCTTCTATGCCTAAACAGTGGACAGCATTGGACGGTAGTATGTCTGACGGGACTATTACATTGACTTATGTATATCGACCGTTTTTAGATACTAAACCAATTTTAAATAATGATGAATTAAATTTAGCTATATCTAAATGCAAAATATGGGGCTATAGCGATGCTTCAGCATTTGGTGAAGAAACTGCCAGTTGTCATACGTCAGGCATTGATGGTGCTTGCACTTCATGGAGAGTTAAAAAAGTATATCAATGTTCAGTGAAATAAAAATATAACAAGACAAATCAATCAGACGCATAAACGGTCATCGTTTTTGCTAAAACAAAAAGCCAGCAAAAACAACGCCAACCTACGCGCAGATATTTGGGCGTTGAAAATGTAGAATTTCTCTTTTCTTGAAAAATCACCATTTTTAGGTTTCCAAATGCATTACCTAGTGTCTTAAAATGCTTAGAACTGATTTGAAGAACTCGTTTTTTATTTGAATTTGACTGGTAGAGTTATTCTACTGTCTCGTAATAAAATATTTGATTCCCATACTTTCCCTAACACGAGCAGTCATTTTTAGAGTTTGGTTCTAGTCCACTTTTGTCCAATAGAGTGTTAGCATTCGCTTGAAAATATTCAAGTTAAGCTTTAGTTTTAAAACAGTTTTCTTGTGTCAGGTTGTAATCCGCTAATGATGTTGAGTTTTTTATATGATTTAGTGATTACAAGATGGTATCTGATCATGGTTCAATAAAAAGCAAACATACTATCATTGGGTATAATTTATCCTCAATGACAAGGGTGTGATGAACGACATTTTATCCATACAGGCTTCTTGGTTTTATGCGCTAACGCGTTCTATTATGTTAGGTTTTAGTTCTGTGTATACGTGAAAATATTAATAATATTAGGAAGATAAATGCGTACATCAAAAATAATATACTTTGCCATTTTTATACTTGTCATGTTTTCTTCGTGTATTGCCGTTTGGATATATTACCTTAAAGAGGGCAAAGATTTACTGAGTTTTACAATGTCGACAGTTGGGTTCTGCATTGCACTATTAGCCCTTTTTATCGCTGTCAGGACATATACATCCATCGATAGTGTGAACAATATAAGCAAAATGGAAGGTAACATTCTTGATAATGAGCACTATGTCATTTCACTTCCAGAGTTAATAAATCAATTCAAGTCTAAAGACGAAAAAGCACTAGACAAAGCACTATTCGATTCCGTTGAATATAAGTTAAATAAAGAGTCCGGAACGGCTGTTCTGTTTGCTGATACGTTGCAGTATATGATTGATATCATTGTGTTATTTCCTGCTGTTTTTAATGCTTCTGATACAGACAAAAAACGCTATAAACAACGGATGGACAAGATATTAACAGAGGTAGATAGGCAACGTGACATACTGCATTCGGTAAGCAAGGGAAATTCAATTCAAATTACTGAATCAATAAAGTTATTTAAGGCTGTTGTTTCATACCAGAATTTTGTTGCTGATGGTAATTTTAATATCCATGCAGATCTTCTTCATGTTCGTGGCCCTATACTGCGAAATCCGGTCACAAAAACAATTTATCACAATTACCTTGGCTTATATTACAACAAAAAGGGCATGCACTTGCTCAGAGAGTCCTTAAATATGGGGAATATCGATATTCTCTCACTTGAAGGTCTTAGTGTGGTCCACAAAGCTATTGGGTCAGTATCTCCGTCAATTATAGAAGATGTGACCATGTATTTAAAATCTGCATGTGACCAGTTTGATAAGGCTCTTAGTATTTCTAGTGAAGATGTTATGTGGCCAGGGTTCATTAATTATAACAAAGCACGTACATTGTTCTTTTTGGCTTTGTTATCAAATACTGACATAAAATGGCTTGAAGTGATGGATGAAGCGATTGAGTTTCGCAGTAGATTAAACCGCCTAATTGATGAGATCTTAACAATAGACAGATCTAAAACGGCCAAAATAGAGAATACACATTTAAGGCAATTTTTTCTCTATCAAGAAGAGTTGGCCCGTGTCGTCAAATTAAATTTAATATTTGCAGATAACGCCATAAAACAAAACACGCTACCCGCACTGTATAAAGGGGTTAATTTAGCAGGTGTATCTAAGCAAACGGCCTCGGACTTATTTATGAAAATACACAGCTTTTCTACGGTTAAATCTTATCAAGAGGAAATTGTTAATCGACTTGTAGAGTGATTAAACGCTTTGACCAGTAACAGATTAATCAATCCGAATGTGTGTATAGGTCTTCGCAGATAGAGTGATAAAAAATGCCAGTCAGTTAACTGACTGGCATTTTTTGTGTCGGATGCTTATTGCATCAAAACTGATTAGCGTACGGTTTTAAGCATTAAATGATAATTGCTAACGGTTAACGCCTAAAGCCTAAAGCCTAACTTCTAACTCCTTGTACGTAATCTGTAATCTGTAAAACTACCAAATACGTACGCGTTGATCTTCTGGTAAATACAGCTTGTCACCTGGTTTAACATCAAACGCTTTGTACCATGCATCGTGGTTACGTGGTGCTAGTGCACGGTAACGACCTGGGGCATGGGTGCCTGCACGTAATTGACTTAGCATGCTTTGCTCAGTGCGTTTTTCTTTCCACACTTGTGCCCATGCCATAAAGAAGCGTTGATCGCCTGTGGTGCCGTCGATAATAGGCGCTTCTTTACCGTTTAGGCTTAACTTGTAAGCATGGTATGCCATAGACAATCCGCCCACATCGCCAATGTTTTCGCCTAGGCTGTTACGGCCATTAACAAAGTTTTCTGGCAGCGGTTCGTATAGGCTGTACTGTTGAGCCAACATATCGGCTTTGGCTTCAAAGGCGACGCGATCTGCATCTGTCCACCAATTGCGCTGAATACCGTGCGCATCTGATTTAGAGCCTTGATCATCGAATCCGTGGCCCATTTCATGGCCAATAACTGCACCAATACTGCCATAGTTTACCGCGGCATCAGCATTTGGATCAAAAAATGGAGGTTGTAATATCGCGGCAGGGAATACAATTTCGTTAAACGAACTGTTGTAATACGCATTAACAAACTGGGGTGTCATGCCCCAACGATTACGATCCGTTTTCTTAAGCTCGTTTGCAACGCTATCATCTTGGAAATACTGACGAAGCTGGGCAATGTTCGCGACTAAGTCATCTTTCTTTAATGATAAGCCATCGTATTTTTGCCATACATCTGGGTAACCAATTTTAGGTGTAAATGCGGCAAGCTTGGCGTGTGCGTTGACTTTGGTTTCTTCGCCCATCCAATCTAAACCATCAATACGTTGACCTAGCGCTGTGCGAAGGTTTTCAACTAGCTCTGCCATTTGATGTTTAGATGATTCAGGGAAATAGCGTTCTACGTAGACTTTACCAATTGCAAACCCTAATGACTGGGTGCCAGACATTTGTTCAACTGCGCGTTTCCAACGTGGACGAGGCTCTTCTTGACCATTTAATGTTTTACCAAAAAAGGCAAAGTTTTGATTAAAGATGTCTTCAGACAATAATTCAGCATTATTGGTGATGGTATGGAAGGTGAGGTAGTCTTTCCATACTGCAAGTTCACTATTATTGACTAAGCCAATCATGGCGTTAACCGGTTCTGGTTGTGAAATGTTTAACTGCGGGACTTGGTAGCCGGTTTGTTCAAAAAACAGATCCCAATTAAAGCCAGGGTATGTTTTGGTTAAATCGCTGCGGCTGATTTGGTTTAAGGTTAGGTCGCGGTCGCGACGCTTTTCACGTGGCCACTGGCCTTCAGCAATTTGGGTTTCTAGCGCTAAGATAGCTTTTGCACGTTGTTCGCCATTTTCAATACCTGCATAATTAAGCATAGTGGCAATGTGTTTTACATAAGCATCACGAATGGTACTGAAACGTTCGCTGTCTTCTAAATAATATGAACGATCAGGTAATCCTAAGCCACCCGCACCGACAGTCATTTCATACTGGTCTGGGTCTAAACGGTTAAACCACATGCCGCCGCCAATAGGAGATGAAGCCCCCGTGAGCCAGGCCTGGCCAAATACCTTGGTTAAGTCATCGGTATTTTTGATGGCATTAATTTGATCTAACGTAGGTTGAATCGCGGTGATACCAAGCTTATTAATGGTGTCTGTGTCCATGTAAGCATGATAAAAATCAGCAATCAGTTGTTCGTCTGCGGTTAATTCAGTGCGGCTGGCAATATCGTCAATAATCGCTTTAACTTGCTCTTCGCTGCGCTCTGCTAATACGCTAAATGCACCATAACGAGTTTTATCGGCTGGCATTTCAAAGTTGTCGTACCATGTGCCACTGGTGTACATAAAGAAATCATCACCTGGTTTAATGGCTTCATTACGTGCGGATAAATCAATACCAAAAGTACCTAACTCTGCTTTAGCTACAACAGGTTGTGCCGCTGGTGTACTCACTTTTGCAGGAGGTGTTGGTTGTTCGCCGCCACAGGCTGTCAATAGCGCTGCTGTTAATGCGATAGATATTAAGGACTTTTTCATTGTAATGGTATTTCCTTTTATATTTTTAATATGTTGTTTGCTGAACCATAATCTAAGAATGACAAAAAATGTCAATGTCGCAATTGTGAGTAAATATAAGCAAAACTTTATGAAAATAAGCTTAAAGGCGCAGTTAATGCAGGGATAATGCTGTATTTATGACAATACAGTGAAGATGAGCGGGTAAAATTTAATCAATAAGATCGCGGTAATTCAGGTGTTAGCATCAATCCATATTGGCATTATCAGACAAGAACGGACTGAATTTAGCCAGTTCAGCAGCATTATGTACTTCGAGTTTTTTGATGATTTTTGCTCTATGAACTTCAATGGTTCGCAATGACACAAAAAGCGTATCTGCCATTTGTTTATTGGTTTTACCTGCAATAAGCAGCTGCAATACTTGATCTTCTCTTTCTGTTAACGTGCTGTAGCGCCGTTGTAGCTGTATTTTTTCATACTCGTGTCCGCTTACTAGCAAGGCTTTTTCTATTGCTTGCACCAGCTCTTTGCCTTTTACTGGTTTTTGAAAAAAATCACAGGCACCTTGTCTAAATGCATTAACGGCCATGGGGAGATCACCATGTCCAGTGAGAAATATGATCCCGATGGGACTTTGCGCACTCACCAGTGTTTGCTGTAATTGCTGGCCGGTAATATCAGGCATATTACTGTCGACAATTAAACAGGCTGGCAGTGATGTCTCTATGCTGTTTAAAAAGTGTTCGGCACTATCAAAAACCTGTAAATCATAACCGTACTGCAACAACATAAATTGCATTGAATCGAGTATCGCTAAGTCGTCATCGACCATGTAAAGGCGTTGAGTAGTAGGCATATTAATCACAGGCTTGGATGGTTACTGCTTAGTGTAATCATTACTTACTATTGAGCAAATTGTTGCTTGGATTTTGTGCGACAGGCAACTTTATTGGCTTAAATAGTGCTTTAAAATGCAAAGATCTGTGAGCTATTAAGAGTGATGAGCATTAAATGCGCCGAGCTATAACATTGCTATATATCTTGTTAACTTCATTGATGGTGTTATCGAGTGCAGATGCAACATCAACAATTAACAAGACAGAGACCTTAACAGATAACGATACCGTGCATTATCGTGTTGCTGTGCTGGCAAATTATGGCGTGGCAAAAAGTATTGCGCGTTGGCAACCGCTGATGGATTACCTTACTTCAACAGTACCGTTAGCCAGTTTTGAAGTGGTGCCGCTAGATTTTACTCAAATGAACCAACAGTTAATGAATGGCCAGGTGCAATTTGTGGTCACAAATCCGGGTCATTATTTTAGCATGAGTGATGATTTTCCTATTTCGTGGCTAGCCACCATGAAAAGCGATAAACATGGCGGTAATACGTTTGCGATTGGTGCCACCATTATCGTTAGGAAAGAGAGTGATTTATTTACACTAGAAGATTTAGCCGGTCACTCTGCCGTTGCAAGCGATCCTAATGCACTAGGCGGGTATCAAGCGGCGATGGGCTTGATTCATTCGATGGATTATCCTACCGAACATTTTTTAGATAATGTTTCTTTTCTTGGATTTCCGTTAGAGCCGTTAATTTATCAGGTACGTGATAACACAGCAGATATTGCGATTACGCCTTTTTGCACCTTTGAGCAAATGGTTGCAGAAGGCTACATCAATGCTGAACACTTTCGTGTGATTAATGATATCACCCCAGACGGTTACGATTGCGCGGTGAGCACTCCTTTGTATCCTAATTGGTCTTTTGCCTCATCTGATACGGTTCCCTTAACCGTCAGAACTGACATCACCCGCGCATTATTTTCCATTAGTGAGTCCGATCCTATTTCAGTCATTGGTCAAAATCGTGGTTGGGCAGCGCCAATAAGCCAATTTGAAGTGATTAAGTTATTTAAAGCGTTAGATCTACAAGCCAGTAAAGAGCCTCTTTACATACAGGCTTGGCAATGGATTAAGCTTAATCAACAGTGGGGTTTTGGTTTTATTGGTTTATTTATTATTGCCACAATTTATCATTTGTGGCTTGAATACCGGTTTATAAGAAAAAGTGAGAATTTACTCGCAACAGAGCGTCAGTTAAAAACCAAAGCATTACAATTAGAGCGATTACAAAGCGCGGCGATTTTAGGTGAAATTGGAGCAGGTTTAGCGCATGAGCTTAATCAACCCATTGCTGCAATAACACAATACAGTGAAGGAGGCATGCTAGAACAGGCTAAACATTATGGTGAAGACTCTGTGCAATACCAATTGCTCGGTAAAATATTGCGTCAATCGAATCGTGCCGGAGAAATTGTGCATCGGATAAGAACTTTGCTGCAACGAAAAGACACTCAAAGTATTGATTTTGATGTGTGTGAACAAATTACCTTGTGTTTAGAGTTATTAGCCCATGAGTTTTTAAGTCACAAAATTGTTGTTGAAAGCCAATTCAATTGCGGTGAAATGATGTTAAAAGGCGATAAGGTTGGTTTTTGTCAGGTCGTGATAAACGTATTAAAAAATGCGATTGATGCATTGGCTGAAACACATCATTTACAGCAGAGTTTAAAGAAGATTTTCATTGAGCTAAGTGTGGTCAATGGGCATTTACAGTTAAAAATATACGATAATGGGATTGGCCTTACGTGTTCAAACGAAGATTTTAAAACAACGTTTTTCTCTACTAAAGAAAATGGCTTAGGGCTCGGCTTGGCCATTTGTAATGATGTCATTATGAAGTTTGGTGGCCAAATCAGTTTAGCAAAATGTGAAAGTGACTATAGCGCACCTTGGCAAACAGGCTGCCGTGTATTCATTGATATACCAGTAAACCTTCCTCCAGAATCTTATCTTAACGACCCTAAATTCATTTAACGTTATGTTTTGAGAGCTTAAACCGTGATGGTTATCAAATGATGATACGCAATGTGGTTTACCACAATACCCCTAATAGTATTAAGAGTTAACAATGTATTTAGCGATGGAGCTTAGTGAGATGTTTAATCCTTAAGCCCGTTAAATCAAAGTTAACCGTAATAACGTTAAGCTTCGCCAAGGTGAAGGGGGCAATTATGATTCAGTTAAATCGGCGTCATTTTTTAAAGGGAGCAGGTGCCAGTGGTGCAACTTGTGCGCTGGCAAGTATTTTACCTGGCTCGCTAGCAGCAATAGAGAAACAACCTCTTAAAGGGATTGCTTCTGAAGTGGCCAGTATTTGCGAAATGTGCTCGACACGCTGCCCAATTAAGGCACGTATTGTTGATGGCAAAAATGTGTTTATTAGCGGCAATAAAGAAGCCAAATCCTTCGGCGGTAAAGTGTGTGCTCGTGGTGGAGCAGGGCATAGCTTGTTATACGATCCACAGCGAATTGTTAAACCGCTAAAACGTGCTGGTGAGCGTGGTGAAGGTAAATGGACCGAAATTAGCTGGGATGATGCTTATCAATTTATCGCCGAGAAACTCAACACCATAAAAAAACAATACGGTGCAGAAACTGTCGCGTTTTCATCTAAATCTGGTTCGTTAGATGGCCATGTTTTTCACTTAGCGGCGGCATTCGGTACGCCCAATACCTTCACACATGCTTCAACATGTCCTGGCGCTTATGAAATTGCTGCGAAAGCCATGTTTGGCACCAAAATGAAGCGCGACCTTGGTAACTCTGAATACATAATAAACTTTGGTCATAATATTTATGAAGGCATAAACATGTCTGAAACCAGAGGCATGATGCAAGCGCAAATGGATAAAGGGGCCAAGTTAGTTGTATTTGAACCTCGTTTTTCTGTGGTAGCAGATAAAGCCGACGAGTGGCACGCCATACGTCCAGGCACTGATGTGTCAGTGGCATTAGCCTTATGCCATGTGCTGATTTATGACAATTTGTATGACAGTCAATTTGTTGAACAATATGTTGTCGGTTTTGATGAGTTTGCGGCAGAAGTTAAACAATATACTCCTGAGTGGGCTGAATCGATTTCAGATGTGTCTGCGGTTGCCATTCGTCGTATCGCACACGAATACGCCAGCCATGCGCCACATGCAGTAGTTGATTTTGGTCATCGTGCGACTTTCACTCCAGAAGAATTTGATATGCGCCGCGCTATTTATGCTGCCAATATTTTGATTGGTAATATTGAGCGTAAAGGTGGCATATACATGGGCCAAAAGGCCTCTGGTTACAACAAATTTGCCGGTGAAGCTGTCGCGCCAGAATTAGCCACACCGGGTGTTGAAGGGATGCCTAAAATTTCTGCGATACGCATTGATCAAGTTGAAAAGCAATACAAACTCATGTGGTCTTCAGGTGGTGTGTATCAAACCATCATCGATGCAACATTAGAGGCTAAACCCTATCAACTCAAAGCCTGGGTAATGAGTCGTACTAACCCGTTGCAAACGCTAACAGACAGAGCAAAAGTCGAACAAACGCTTAAAGCACTAGAATTAGTGGTGTGCTGCGATTTGTACATCAGTGAAACAGCGGCGTATGCCGACATTATTTTACCTGAGTCTACTTATCTCGAACGTGATGAAGAAATTGCGGATAAGTCTGGTAAAAACCCGGCTTATTATGTGCGTCAACGTGCGGTGGAAACCATTGGTAATACTCGCCCAAGCTGGCAAATCTTTAAAGAGCTAGGCCATGCGTTAGGACTTGAGAAGTTTTACCCATGGGAAAACATTGAAACTTTACAACTTATGCAGGTTAATCGCGATCACAACCTATTAGCACACATCAAAAAAATGGGTTATGTCAGTTATGGCAAGCCGTTAATGTTACGTGAACCGAGTATGGTTGCCGAATTTGTTAACGCATACCCTAATGCTCGACATGCTGATCATGACGGCAGCTATGCATCGGCAATGACATTTAAAACCCCGAGCGGAAAAATAGAGTTAACCTCTGCGCAAGTTGAAGACATGGCGCCAGGAAGAGGTGTGATTAAGCATCGCCCAGTGCAGCTTAAGCAAGCTGACGAATTGTATTTTATTCAAGGCAAAGTGGCCGTTCATACCAACGGGGCAACGCATAACATTCCAATGTTAGCCAACTTGATGTCTGACAATGCTATTTGGATCCATCCTATTACGGCTGGTCGTTTAAATATTCACAGTGGTGATGCCATTCAATTAACCAGCAGTGTCGGCAGTGAAGAAGGCACCGCGTTAGTCACGCCGGGTATTCGTCAAGACACCGTATTTGCGTACATGGGCTTTGGCTCTAAAAACAAAGAGTTGGTTCGTGCAACGGGTAAAGGCATTCATTGCGGCAATTTATTACCCAATGCGAGTGCGCCAGTTTGTGGCATGAACATACATACCACAGGTGTTAAGTTGGCAAAAATTTAGCCGTAACTAATTGATTTGGAGTCTCCTATGAATAAACGATATGTCATGGTGCATGACGAAAACAAATGCATCGGCTGCCAAGCGTGTAATGTAGCCTGCCGTAGTGAAAATGATGTACCTGAAGGGATAACCCGCCTGCAAGTACGAGTAGAAGGGCCATTTGGTGAAGCACCTAATCTTCACTTTAAATACCATCGAGTGTCGTGTCAGCAATGTGAAGATGCGCCCTGTGTCACTGTGTGCCCAACAGGTGCAGCCTACATAGATGAAAATGGCCTAGTGTCAATCCATAACGATAAGTGTATTGGTTGTATGTATTGTGTGGCGGCGTGTCCTTATAAAGTCCGCTTTATTAACCCAATAACCAAAGCGGCTGATAAGTGTAATTTCTGTAAAGACACGCGTTTGGCAAGAGGTGAGCAACCCGCTTGTGTGACGGTGTGTCCTACCGATGCATTGTATTTTGGCGATGCTAACGACAGTAACAGCGACGTGGCTAAGTTACTCAATACCAAAATAACCTATCAAGATAAAACCCATTTAGGCACCAAACCTAGGGTTTACCGTGTTCCGACTAAACGTGGAGGGATTCAATCATGAACAATATCTGGGGCGATATGGCGCAATACGATCCTGTGGTGTGGAACTGGATTATTGCCATTTACTTATTTATGGCCGGGTTATCGGCAGGTAGCGTGCTGATTGGTATTGTTATGCGTTGGTATAGCAAAGATAAACATATTGAAAGCCCAATCTTAAAAGCTTCTGCGATTATTGGTCCTGTGGCGATTAGCTTAGGGCTTGCATGCTTGGTATTTGACTTAACCAAACCATTTCATTTTTGGTTGATTTTAATCAATTACAATTTCGACTCTGTGATGGCCATTGGTGTGGTTGCGTTATTAGCGTATTCACCTTTGGGTATCGCGTATTCGATGATTGTACTACGCGATGAACTGCCAAAATGGAAATTGGGGTTTTTAGTGCCGATAAGTCATCTGTTAATGCCATTTCGTAAAGTGATTGAAATACTCTTGTTTGTACTTGCGATTGGTGTGGGAGCCTATACCGGTTTTCTGCTTTCGGCGATGAATGCATACCCTATGTTAAATACGGCAATCTTACCGGCGTTGTTTTTAGCATCGGGTTTATCAGCTGGTGCTGCAGGAAACTTAATTGTGGCATTAACCTGCTTTAACAGCACAACACATGACGACGATGTGATGAAGTTACACGGTTTAGATTTACCTGTCATCATTACTGAAATGATGTTTTTAGTCATGCTGTTTACCTCATTGTATTTTACAGGCGGCGCAGCGGTAGAGGCATTAGCTTCGTTGACTCAAGATATTTGGGCGAGTGTGTTTTGGTATGGTGTGGTTGGGATTGGTTTTTGTATCCCTATCTTGTCAATGTTTCTACCTTCTAAGGCTCGCCATACCAAGGCGATGATGTTGACGGTAGCGTGTTGCAGTTTAACCGGTGTGCTGGCGCTACGTCATTTCATTATGTATGCAGGTCAAAGCTATATCAGTTAATTGAGTTAAGTTGGTCGATTTAAATTAACAACATTAAAGTCTTTCTCTTTGCAAATAAGAGGAAGACTTATTTATGGCATGACAAAACGTGGCTTGTTAGTTGTGAAGCGCAAGTTTTGAAGTGCAAATCTTGAAGCGTAAGTGGTGAAGTCTCAGTGTTAGGAATAAGCGTTAGGAATAAATTTAAAGAGAAAGTTGTGAGATTAATTTGTGCTTATTGATGGATAACGCGTCAATTCTGACAGGTTATTTTGCTTGATTGTGAATTGCTTCGTGATTATCAAGTCTTGGCGTATCTCTGATGCTGGCAACGAGTTATATTTTACTCTCGTTCTGATGAAGGCTTATTAGCGTATGGATTTGGCAAAACTTTCTCGTATTAGTATGAAACACTTAATAACCTTGCATGTGATGCTCGATACATTAAGTGTTACCGCCAGTGCCGAGCGTTTATGTTTGAGCCCATCTTCAGTGAGTAAAACCTTAAGCCAGCTTAGGGATAATCTTAATGACGAATTATTTTATCGTCATGGCAATGTTTTGATCGCGACGCCATTAGCAAAACGATTAGCGCCAAGCGTGCAGCAAATGATCAATGACATGAACCAGATCATGAATCAGGACGTGTTTAACCCTGCGCAGTACCAAGGTCGGTACTCCATTGCGATGCGAGAAAGTACCTTTGAATTATTAGCCGCTAAGCTGTGCGCTCATATCTTAACGGTGGCGCCCAATATTCACTTAGATATTTACAATAAAGATAATATTGGCTTTGACGGGCTAACAAATGGCTCATTAGATTTTATTATTTTGCCGCATGATCTTAGT
This sequence comes from Shewanella sp. MF05960, assembly GCF_050849305.1. Lineage (NCBI taxonomy): Bacteria > Pseudomonadati > Pseudomonadota > Gammaproteobacteria > Alteromonadales > Shewanellaceae > Shewanella > Shewanella sp. MF05960. Next base: position 16,819 of record NZ_JBOZPS010000024.1, read on the forward strand.
CAACCGACTCATATCGATGAAAACCTAGTCTGGGAAACCTTAATGAATGATGAAATGGTGTGCCTAATGCATCCTGACCATCCTTTAAGCGCTCAAACTCATCTAAGCCTGGAAGACTATTTACGCTTTGGTCATATTGGTATTAGTGATACCGATTTGAATACGCCATTCTTTGATATTCTATTGGCTCAGCAAGCAAGGAAACGTCATGTGCCTATTTCGGTAGCTGATTTTGGCAGCGCCGCCACGATGTGTCATCACAGTGAGTTACTGTTTACCTGCTCTCATCGTTGGGCAACGCAAGCAAAACAGGCTCAAGGGCTGGTGATAAAAACGTTACCGATTGAATATGGTCGTGTTGCCTATAGTGTGGTGTGGCATCGTCAAAGCATGAACGATCCAGCCTTACGTTGGCTATTTGAGCAAATACTACGTTGTCGACCTGAGATTAAAAGGGCTAAGACTTAAGACTTCAGCGTTAAGGCATCATTATCAAGTCGTCTGGACTCATTTAAATATATTGTGGGTAAGGTGATGTTATTGACGCCACGCTGTCTAAGTTGGCTGGCGAGTAATTCGATTTCATCTTGAGTACATGCTGGCCATTGCATGGCAACTCCCTCTACACCGTGATGATGAAATGCATTGAGTTTGATCTGCGTAGTGGAGGGCAATTGTCGAAGGTAATTGGCTAATGCTTCAATTTCGACATCATAATCAGTCATTGTTGGGATAGATAAGAGCCTTACTTCATATAATTTCTGCTGCGCTGCTAACCATGTTATTGACTGAAACACCGGATGATTATCACGAGCAGTAATATAGCGATGTGTGTCTTGTTGCCAGGCTTTTAAATCGACCATTGCGCCATCTAAATAAGGCAATAACTTATGCCAGCCTGTTATCGATAAACTGCCATTGGTGTCTATCATGCAACTTAAGTGTTCTATATGTGCCGTAGACTTGATGGCTTTAAATAAGTTAATCACAAAGGGCAATTGTAAACTGGCTTCACCGCCACTCACGGTAATGCCATTAATCACATGCCTTTGCGCTTCGATTATTGCAACCAACTGCTCAACGCTGTAAGTGGTGGTTTTAGGAGACGATTGCGTTGGGCAAATGCTCAAACAGGTATCACATTGGCTGCACAGGCTTTTATCCCACGCAATATGGTCTTTAGTGCCAATCTTTACTCGCTTAAGGGCTTGTTGAGGACAATGCTCGATGCAATCACCACACGCATTGCAGACATTAATCGTATATGGGTTATGACAGTTTTTACATTGATAATTACACCCCTGCAAAAATATAACCAAACGACTGCCGGGTCCATCGACACATGAAAATGGCAGTATTTGACTTACAATGGCTTCTCTACTCATAACAAATGGGCACTTGCTCATGGGCAATCACCCGTGCTTTTCTTTGCATCATCCCAGTATTGGCAGCGGCTTCAGCGGCTAAGCCTGTGGTGTTGGTGCGAGAGCCGCATTGGCTAAACTTTTCAATGTCCGAACGTTTCACCATGTAGCCTGTGACTCTAATTAATTCAGTGTTAGCTACATTTGCGGTAAATTCTCTAAAGCCCATACTTAGCGCGCCTTTGCACAATTGCATCATGGCTTGAGGATTGGCTTTTATGGTTTCATCTAAGCTTAAAATATCACTTATGCCGGCAGGGTAATATTGATGATGCTGCGCCAATGCCTGAATATGGCTAATAGGATCCGGTTCAAAACCATTAGGGATCCTCACGCCAGGTGTCACATCAGTGTCGAGACTAATGCCACTTTGTGAATGCAACAAGGCTCGTTGGTTGAAACCATAGGTTACGGGCGTGGTGGTCACAATTTGATCCAATGCCTGTGATATTTTAAGCCCGAGTGCATTAGCCTCCTGGTGATGGCCATAAGTGTGTTGCGTGCTGTGAAGCTCATTGGAGATCCCTCGCAATGTATTCACTGCTTCTGCCATGCCATAAATGCCAAACATCGGAGAAAACCGCGACTCATCAATAAGCTGCTCTTTAACTAAAAAGCTGTCAAAGAAATGTGATTGTTGATGTAAAAATGCCGAGCGTGCTTCAATCAGCTCATAGGTGAGTTGGCAATAATAGGGCAAGGCGCGTTCAAAAAAGTCTGTAATGCTGTTTGATTGTATTGCCACTTGCTTAAGATTAAGGCGCACTAAGGTATTGGCACCTCCGGCTAATGGCAAGGCGTTATAACAACTCACAATGCCAAATCCACGCTCATCAAAACTGTTGGCATGCATTGGGTAATTGGCAATATGCGGTTTATTACACAAGCAAATATTGCTGGAGGCTTGTAGCAATAAATCATCAGGGGTGGTGCTTGGGTCGTACATAAAGGTGAGGTTTGGGGCTATTTGTTGTAGCTCCGCATCAATGCGTAACAGCGTTCGACAAATAATATTATCCGTTGGGCCAATATTCACATGCATAAATGCATCGGGCAGGGTGCGGTCCAATAAAATCCAAAAGCGGGTTAATTTCCGGTAAATGGCATCATTGTCCATATCAGATACAAATGGCATGAGCAGCGTATCGAGTTGGCCTAAATACACAGGAATATTGGTGACCGAGGGCACATGATGATAAAGCACCATGAGTGAGTTTAAGGCATCATCAAAGTCTTGCGCTGGTGGCATCTCTAAATAATCAGATCCCTGACTGAGATACCGGGCATAATCTGGCAATACATAGCGTGGTTTATACGGCGCATGACCTTCAAACATATCGCAAATAATGCCAGCTTGTTTTGCAGCTAATGCCTGCGCCGAGACTTCAACATAATCAAGACTGTTCTCAGCTTCTAACGCCAAGTAATTTGACTTTTGTTTTGCTGACAGAAGTGGATCTTTGATGATATGAGTAATGCGATTTTGTAATGACATAATGCAATCCATTTATGACAGTGCTGATTTAATGGGACCAGCTAATGTATTTAACCTGAGCTCGGGATAATAAACGCCTTTCAAACAGCCCTTTGTCCTGCTAACTGTGTTGAATCGACTTACAATAGGCTAGCTATTGACGCGTCAATTCGCCTTGTTAGCATAACAAATGACAAGCTTGAAAGTGAGCTTGGTTAACATGCTGATGTTAAATAGCTAAGTTCATTCCTTATCCCGAGTTCAGGTTATTTAATGTACTGATTAAAAGGGGCTTACAACAGTGAAAAGAGCCGAAGGCGGGGTTGAGGGAATCGAAATCCGATGATGTAGATCACAACTTTTTTAGGATGTAACAAATAATAAAGGCCTTATATAAGTAAGGCCTTTATTGACTGTTGAGTTAATGGATTAACAAGATGCGCTATGCATTTTGACTCTCAACTTTTTTAACGGCTGCATTGCCAGACCTTGCGGCGTATACCAGTAATACACCCACTACTAACACAATCGATCCACAAAGTAAGAACATTAAACGGCCTGTTGGTTCGTTAGGAATTAACGCCATTATCAGTACACCAAAACCTGCGACTGTGATGAGGTTACCCAGCATTGAACGCTGTTTAGTGTCTAAGGTTTGCTGATCTTCACTGTCTGCAATAACAGGGGTGTTCCAGTTAATAAACAATTGATCGACTTCTTTTTCGCGCTCTGGAGACAATCCTTTGTAGAACAGCATGGTTAAGAAGAAGAATCCGCCAGTAAAGATAACGTGCGCGGCTAAGCTTAAGCCAATCTTTAAGTCAGACCATTCTCGTTCAGTTAATGGAATGTCTAAACCAAATATGGTTTCAAATTGACCCGCGGTCAGTGCAATACCAAAGAAATAAGAAACAAAACCACCGATTATCAATGTTGTCCAACCAGCCCAATCAGGTGTTTTACGGATCCACATACCCAGTAATACCGGTATTAACATGGGGAAGCCGATTAATGCACCTACGTTCAGTACAATATCGAACAAGCTTAAGTGACTCAGTGAGTTAATAAATAACCCAATCAAAATCATGATAATGCCCATTATAACGGTGGTTATTTTACTGACTGTCACTAACTCTTTTTGTGAAGCATGTTCACGTAAAATAGGTGAGTAGAAGTTACAGACAAAAATACCCGCATTACGGTTAAGGCCAGAATCCATAGATGACATAGTCGCTGCAAACATGGCCGACATTAACAAACCAACCATACCGGCAGGCATGACTTCTTGCACAAAGGCTAAGTAGGCAGCATCGCCTGCTTTGTCGCCCATAAACGCATATTGCAGAGCAAAGTCGGGCATAAATGCGCTGACATACCAAGGTGGTAAAAACCAAATTAGTGGGCCAACTACCATTAAAATACAGGCTAGGGCAGCGGCTTTTTTAGCATTCTCACTGTCTTTAGCACATAAATAACGGTAGGCATTAATACTGTTGTTCATTACGCCAAATTGCTTAACAAAGATAAACACTACCCACAGTACAAAGACGCTGACGTAATTTAAGTCGTTACCCAACATAAAGTTACCGTTGAACTTGTCGATGATGTTACCGATGCCGCCGCCATAAAAATACGCCGCAATAGCACAGGTAATGGTTACGGCCATAATCACAATCATCTGCATAAAGTCAGAGGCCACAACAGCCCATGAGCCACCCGTGACCGACATGACAACAAGCACGGCACCAGTAACTATAATGGTGGTTTCCATTGGGATATCAAACACAGCCGATACAAATATGGCTAAACCGTTGAGCCAAATGCCGGCAGAAATTAATGAATCAGGCATACCCGCCCAGGTAAAAAACTGTTCAGAGGTTTTACCAAAACGTTGGCGAATGGCTTCAATTGCAGTCACCACTCTTAATTGTCTAAACTTTGGTGCAAAATACAGGTAATTCATTAAGTAGCCAAAAGCATTGGCTAAAAACAGAATAACCACCACAAAACCGTCTGAAAAAGCACGACCCGCAGCACCGGTAAAGGTCCATGCGCTAAATTGTGTCATAAAGGCGGTGGCCCCAACCATCCACCATAACATTTTCCCGCCGCCTCTAAAGTAATCACTGGTTGAGGTGGTAAATTTTCTAAACATCCACCCAATAGCGATTAGAAAGAAAAAATAGGCAAGTACGACAAGCATATCAATAGTCATGATTTAGCCTCGATAATTTATAAACTCTTATTTTTGTGTGTTAACAATGTTAACCGCGAAAAATGGCCATACATTTGATGGCCATAAGGTTTTTATTTTGATTTATTGATGTGTGCTACTGCAACACGCACTAAACGGCCTATTTCGTCCCATTGCCCTGCGTCAATTAGATTGGTTGGTACCATCCACGTGCCGCCACAGGCAAGCACAGCGGGAATATCAAGATACGAATCGATATTGGCTAAATTAACCCCGCCGGTAGGCATAAACTTAACGGGGTAAACTGCAGTTAATGCTTTTAGCATGTTAACACCACCAGAAGCTTCAGCAGGGAAGAACTTCAATGTCCTTAGCCCCATTTCCATGGCTTGCTCAACAAGGCTTGGGTTGTTAACACCGGGAACAATTGGCATGCCTTTATCAAGACAATGCTGAACAACACGAGGATTAAAGCCTGGGCTCACGATAAAGTCGACACCTGCAGCAATAGCCTGGTCTGCTTGTTCTGTGGTTAAAATAGTCCCCGCACCAATAAACATAAACGGAAAGGCTTCACGCATGGCTTTAATGGCATCGGCCGCACATTCGGTTCTAAACGTGACTTCAGCACTTGGCATGCCATTGTCAATCAATGCTCTGGCTAACGGGACTGCGTCGGCAGTGTTATTAATGGCAATCACAGGGATTAGTTTATGTTTTGCTAGTAAATCATTCATAAATATCATGGTTCCGTTGACGTATTTTTTTATAAGTTGATAGAGGGCATTGCAACCATCGGAATGATTGCCCCTGGGTACTGAATGACTGTGCCAGCCATGCAATGTCCGGCATAGGCGGATTCTGATGCGCTGCCATGATTGAGACGCTTTGCTAAAAAGCCGGCATTAAAAGAATCACCTGCCGCAGTGGTATCAATAATGTTTGAAACGGAGGTCGCTGCTACATAACTGGTTTGATTGTGTTCAATAACGATACAATCTTCAGCGCCTCTTTTAATAATGAGTTCGTTTACGCCCAGAGCTAGCGTTCGGTCAATGCATTGTTGAACATCAGTGTCTTCATACAATTGCACTTCGTCATCGAAGGTCAATAATGCGATATCGGTCAATGCCAATACTTTTTGGTATTCAGCTATTGTTTGTGATTTATTTAGCCACAATCTAGGGCGATAGTTGTTATCGAAAATAACCTTACCACCACCACGTTTGAATTCTTTAAGTAATGAAATTAATTTGCTTCGGCCTGATTCCGTTAAGATCGCTAGAGTAATGCCAGTGATTAAAAGGTAATCATAAGTGAGCAGCTGTTCTGCAAGATGTTCTGATTCTGGTTGATCGAATAGATATTTTGCTGCGGAATCGTTGCGCCAATAATGAAAGCTACGTTCGCCACTGTCATCCGTTTCTATGTAATATAAACCAGGATTTTTATGCGCTAACTGCAATACTAAACTCGTGTCAATTCCTTCGGCTTGCCATGCTGTTAACATTTGTTCACTAAATGAGTCGTAACCCAATGCCGTTACATAGCTCGTTTTGATGGACTGACCTTTAGTTAAACGGGCTAAGTATAAAGCGGTGTTTAGCGTGTCACCGCCAAAAGCTTGCTTTAAGCCGCTCAATTTCTTTTGAAGCTCAACCATACATTCGCCAATAATTGCTATTTTCAATGGTTTCATGCTGTTACCTTATGATTATTCTGGTATTACTTTAAAAAGTCTTCACGAGCAGGAGAGAACATGTCCAGTAAGATACTGTCTTGTTCTAATGCTACTGCGCCGTGCATAAGATGTTTGCGAGCAATGTAGGCGTCACCGGCTTTAAGCACTTGTTTCTTGCCATCGACTTCAGCTTCAAAACTGCCGCTAATCACATAGCCTATTTGATCATGGATTTCATGTGAGTGAGGATAACCAATCGCACCTTTATCAAAGTTCAGATGTACGGCCATCAGTTCGTCAGTGTAACCGACGATTTTACGCTTAATGCCATCGCCTAACGTTTCCCATGGATGGTCATCAGCTTTAAAAAAAGGATTCATGTTACTTCTCCAACTGCTTTTAATGTGGTCTTCATTATACAAATAATAAACATTAAATACATATTGTAATACAATAAGATCTTACCAATGTGATCTAAATCGGTAATATATAAATAATACCATTTATATACATGGGCTTATGATAATATTTTTTTTAAAAAAACTTTAAGAGAATTAAAATAATAGCGTCTTTTAAGCGTAAATGTGACAAAAATCATTGTTAAGATATCAAATTGTATGACAATATTGTCATACAGATTTTGTATTCATTGAAGATTAGATATTTAGCCATAAGGTAAACACTATGACCACTACAACGCCCATTTTACTTACGCAGCCAGAAATAGCTGATTTACGTAAAGAGTTTGGACGCACAAGTTTGATGGGAAAAACAATCGACTCCCATATAAATGAGTTGCAAGATTTTATGCGTTTGCCAATAGATGTGCCTGGGCACGGTGAAGCAGGTGGTTATGAGCACAACCGTCACAAGCAAAACTACACCTTTATGAATTTAGCGGGGCGGTTGTTCTTAATTACTCAGCAGCAGCAGTATGCAGACTTTGTCATCGCGCTATTAGAAGAATACGCAGACAAGTATTTAACCTTCGATTTTCATGTACAAAAAAATACCAATCCGACAGGGCGTCTATTTCACCAAATCTTGAATGAACATTGCTGGTTACTCTATACAAGCCTGGCTTATTCTTGTGTGACCGAGGTGATGACCGATGCACAGCGCACTCGAATTGAAAGCCGACTCTTTGAACCTATGCTAGAGATGTTTACCGTTAAGTATGCTCATGATTTTGACCGTATCCATAATCACGGCATTTGGGCTGTTGCCGCGGTGGGTATTTGTGGTTTAGCTATCGGTAAACGTGAATACCTAGATATGGCGGTATATGGAATAGATCGAAATGACACTGGTGGTTTCCTTGCACAGATTTCGCAATTATTTGCCCCGTCTGGATATTATATGGAAGGGCCTTATTATCATCGTTATGCCATTCGCCCGACGTGTTTATTTGCCGAAGTATTGCAACGCCATATGCCTGAAGTTGATATCTATAATTATAAAAGCAAAGTGATTGGTAATACCGTAAACGCGTTATTGTCTACTGCCTATCCGAATGGCCAGTTTCCAGCGTTGAATGATGCGTCACGTACTATGTCGATTACTGACATGGGCGTACAAGTGGCTGTAAGTGTATACAGCAAACACTATGGTGTAGATGACAACTTACTGGGTATGGCCAAAATTCAAGACAGAGTCTGGATGCATCCATGCGGATTAGTGTTGTCTCGTGCCCTTGAACATGCAGAAGAAAAAGCGGTTATTGGCATGCCATTTTGGCCAAGTGTTGAATTAAATGAAGGCCCGGATGGTACTCATGGCGCACAAGGCTTTATCCGCATGCAGGATAAAAAAGGTGATGTGTCGCAACTGGTGATGAATTACGGCCAGCACGGTATGGGGCATGGAAACTTTGACACCTTAGGGATCAGTTTCTTTAACCGTGGTCAGGAAGTGTTACGCGAATACGGGTTTGCCCGCTGGGTCAACGTAGAACCTAAATTTGGTGGCCGCTACCTTGATGAAAACAAATCTTATGCGCGCCAAACCATTGCTCATAATGCCGTTACCGTCGATCAAAAGTGTCAAAATGATTTTAACGTAACACGTGCAGACAGCGTGCACGGCTTGCCACATTTTTTTAGTGTAGGCAATGATGTCATTAGCGGCATGAGTGCTTTTGCTAATCAACATTATGATGGTTTATCGATGCAGCGTAGTGTGTTTATGTTGGCGTTAGATGAACTTGAATCACCACTATTAATTGATTTATACCGTTTAGCAGGTGAGGGTGAGCATCAATACGATTATTCACATCAGTATGATGGTCAAATTATTCGTACTAACTTTGATTATCAAAGCCATCAAGAAGTGTCTACGTTAGGCGCTGACAATGGTTACCAACACCTTTGGAATTTAGCCAGTGGTAAGCCTACCAATACAGCCCTTGTGAGCTGGCTACAAAACAACACTTACTACACCTGGCTAGGCACGAGCAGCAATGACTCAAGTGAGGTTTTCTTTACTCGCACTGGCGCTAATGACCCCAGTTTCAATTTACGCAGCGAACCCGCTTTTATTTATCGCACAGCAGGCAAAACAACATTGTTAGCATCGGTGCTTGAAACGCATGGTTATTTTAATGAAGAGTTTGAGCAGTCGGTCAGCGCTCGCGGTAACGTCAGTGATATTCATATATTAGGGCATAACGACGTCGCCTCTGTCATTGAAATCACCACAGCGTCTTCAGTGGTGATCTTAATGGTTAGCAATCAACTTTCTGCTGATGCCAACACCGAACATCGCGTGAATTTAAATCAGAAAACCTATCAATGGACTGGCCCATACGCTGTTGAAATTACTGCCGTTAAGCAGGAGAAATAAACATGAGTTACCAACCGTTATTGTTAAATTTTGACGAAGCAACACAACTAAGACAGTCGCTCAATACCCAGACGTTATTAGGCAAAGCATTATCCCGTGATATCGCTCAAACTGACGATTATATGGCCACAGTGGGCATTGAAGTACCTGGTCACGGTGAAGGTGGCGGCTATGAGCATAATCGCCATAAACAAAACTACATTCATATGGATTTAGCTGGGCGGTTATTTTTAATCACCCAAGAAGATAAATACCGCAATTACATTGTTGATATGTTGAGTGCTTATGCCACTGTGTACCCAACACTTGAAAGCAATGTCAGCCGTGACAGTAATCCGCCGGGTAAGTTGTTTCATCAAACGTTAAATGAAAACATGTGGATGTTGTATGCCTCATGCGCGTATAGCTGTATTTATCACACCTTAGATGAATCTCAAAAACGCCATATTGAAGACAATCTGCTTAAACAAATGATTGATATGTTTGTGGTCACCTACGCCCATGATTTTGATATTATTCACAATCATGGTTTATGGGCCGTGGCTGCTGTGGGTATTTGTGGTTACGCGATAAACGATCAAGCATCAGTAGACAAAGCACTGTATGGCCTTAAATTAGACAAAGTCAGTGGCGGCTTTCTTGCGCAGCTAGACCAATTGTTTTCGCCAGACGGTTACTACATGGAAGGGCCGTACTATCACCGTTTCTCGTTACGTCCTATTTATCTATTTGCTGAAGCGATTGAACGTCGCCAACCTGAAATCGGTATTTACCAATTTAACGATTCGGTAATTAAAACCACTTCTTATGCCGTGATGTCGACCGCGTTTCCTGATGGCACGTTACCTGCGCTTAATGATTCATCTAAAACCATCAGTATTAATGATGAAGGTGTCATTATGGCCACCAGTGTGTGTTATCACCGCTATGAGCAAAACGATACCTTACTTAGCATGGCAAACCATCAACAAGATGTGTGGGTGCATATATCCGGATTAACCTTGTCTAACGCGGTTCATGATACCAAAGACATTAAACCCTTTAGCTGGGGCAGCTTGTTTGTAACCGATGGCCCAGAAGGTGAAAAGGGCGGCGTGGGCATTTTGCGTCATCGTGATGCAAAAAATGACGATACCATGGCACTGATTTGGTTTGGTCAACATGGTAGCGATCATCAATACCATTCTGCGCTCGACCATGGTCATTATGATGGTTTGCATTTAAGCGTGTTTAATCGTGGCCAGGAAGTGTTACACGATTATGGTTTTGGCCGTTGGGTTAATATTGAACCTAAATTTGGTGGCCGTTACATTCCTGAAAACAAATCATATTGTAAGCAGACCGTTGCACATAATACGGTAACCGTTGATCAAAAAACTCAAAACAATTTTGATACCGCCCGAGCTGAATCTAAATTTGGCCAAAAACACTTTTTTAAAGCAGACGATTCTGGTTTACAAGGTATGAGTGGTCGTATTGCTGATTACTACGATGGCACTGAAATGCAGCGTACGATTATTGTTGCTGACATCGCAGAGTTTGAGAAACCATTGGTTATCGATGTGTATCGCATTACGGCAGATCAACCGCATCAATACGATTTACCTGTGCATCATTCGGGGCAAATTATTCGTACTGACTTTGATTACCAAACAGAAGCAACGTTAAAGCCGCTTGGCGCCGACAACGGTTACCAGCATTTATGGAATGTTGCATCAGGAAGTGTCTCTGGCAGTAGTTTGGTTAGTTGGTTACATGGCAACAGCTATTACAGTCTAGTGTCGAGCGCCACACCAAACAGCAAAGTGATATTTGCACGTACAGGGGCAAACGATCCTGATTTTAACTTGCGCAGTGAGCCAGCCTTTATTTTGCGTCAATCAGGTCAAAATCATGTGTTTGCTTCTGTGTTAGAAACTCACGGTTACTTTAATGAATCGATTGAAGCCTCTGTGGGAGCGCGCGGTTTAGTCAGCAAGGTTGAAGTGGTTGGCCATAACGACAATGCAACCGTGATTAACGTTAGCACCACGAGCGGTCATTGTTACACCATCGCGATTTCAAATCTCAGTGGTGATGCGCTAGAAGGACAGCATACTGTTGAGTTTAATGGTCAAACTTATGAATGGCAGGGGGCATTTGCGGTAGTTTAAAGCCAAATGCTCTGCTAGCTTATAAAAGGGTTGAACATCATGTTCAACCCTTTTTGTTGGCGTTTACAAGCTGATTAGCCATTTGCTGGGTATGCGAATTGTATTCTACTCATTGAACAGTTATGCGGGTTCAAATATTTGCCACTAAATCAAAAATCGGAAATCGTTACATTATTAACGAGATGTCGATTATTCTAATTAAGTTTATTAAGCGTAAAAGGATTTTGAAAATGGATGATATTCAACTCTTTATCTCAAAGATAGACAATAAAGATCGTCTGCATGATGCACATAGTTTGTTATCACTACTTGAAAGTGCATCGGGTTATCAGCCCTATTTAATGGGCAATATTATTGGGTTTGGCCACTACCATTATCACTATGACAGTGGTCGTGAGGGTGACTCTGCGCTTATTGCTTTCTCGCCGCGCAAACAAAATACAGTCGTTTATATCATGCCAGGGTTTGATGAGTATCATGATTTACTTGCTAAGCTTGGCAAACACAAATTGGGTAAATCTTGTCTGTATATTAATAAACTATCGGATGTAAACCTGAGTGTATTAATGCAAATTTCTGAGCTGTCGGTAAAACACATGCAACAAAAATATCAATGTACCGCGAGCTAAAATTACAAAAGCTAAACAAATAAATGGATAGGAGATCCTGATGGCTAATGATGACGTGTTACACATACTTGCTCAATTTGAACTGGTCATTACCCACGTGTTTACCGCTGACAATTTAGCTAGCGCAGATGGCGATAGGGTGCTGATGCAACAACATTTTGAGCAAGAAATTCAAATGGCATTTGCTGAGTGGGACATCGACATTCAGTTCGATAAAAAAATTAAGCATTCTAGTGCACAACACCACAGCTTTTTAGGCCGTTTACAGCGCGACGTTGAATTACAAGCAGATGATATAAAAGCAGTTGAATCACCAAGCGATGATTTAAACACTAATGATTTGATGCTAAATCAGATGAGGTCAGATGTGGATCAATGTTGCGATATGATCCCCTATGAGACAACGCTCGTGTCGTTTCGGGTCTTGTAAATTATAGTTGTTCATTATTGCGTTGAACAATCTCCAATCAAGCGCGGACTAACTCCGATGCCTTACTCTTAAAGCAAAGAACTTAAAAAGAAGAATAAAGAACTTTTTTCGCTCGTGCCACTTGCTGGTTACCATTTTACATTGGTTACATTTAGCCAATGCCTGCATTGTTGTACCACAACCACGTTATGGTTATCTTTATTGACTCATTTTATACAGTTGTCCAAAACGCATTTTATGGTGTGGCTGCAGTTTTTTTTGTTGGGCTAAAAACAGCTCCGCAGTAGATACCGCATCGGCCAATGCATTATGGCTATTGTATTCAGGTAAGTTGTAACGTTCACGAGTACTGGCGAGTGTCAGGTCTATGTCTGGATTATTGACAGACATTGCCATGTGTTTCTCAATACTTAAGGTATCAATCCACAGCAATGGCAATACTGTTAATTGAAAATTCCGTTCCATGTATTTTTGTAGAAATTGTGCTTCAACAATGCAACCGTGGGCAACAAGGATTTTGCCTTTTGAGGCATTAAACAGGGCTTTAATGGCATCGTGAATCGATTCACCTTCATTGAGCATTTGTGGGGTGATGTGATTGATGACTGCGGTAACAGGCTTAATTTGCGACTTTGAATTAATGTAGTGATGTTTACATGATGCCAGATCAATTTGTGAGTGAATAATCTCTACCCAACCAATGGATAAAATGAGGTCATTATCAACATTTAGCCCAGTTGTTTCAAAATCGAGTACTAAATAATCAAACGACTCAGCGGTATCGTTAAGGGCTGGGACCGTTTGAAGTAAATTGTCGTGAATAAAGTCAGGAACATTTTTATTAGATAAAAACTGTTCGCGTTCACGCATTATTCGCATTAAGGGATGGAAATAATGAATAAGTGATTTCATTAACGGCTCCCAAACCTGACTTTTGCCGCATCTTGTAAGTCGGCAATAATTCTAAAAGCATCTTTTAAATGTTTGCGTTCAAAGCTGCCGAAATGATTGGGGTTAATATTGTTATTAGGCTCTTCACCTTGCTTTAATGCCACTAATTGATGGTTAAACCGAAAGGATAATATGAACTTATACGCACCCAATATATTTTTGAATGAATCATCACTGAGCACACCTTTTTCATTGGCGGCTTTAAAGCGTTCATCCGTTGCCGATGAGTCACATTCAACGGCGAGACCATAGATACGGGCGAGGTCAATAATTAAGTTTATGGCGTATTTTTTAACGTCGAGCGTTTTCTTGTTTTCACCAGATTTTTCTAGCACGAGTTTATTAAAAATACCTAATGGCGGATTCGTGTTTACCGCATCCTTGACTAAACTGCTTAAAAATTCGCGGTTATTTTTAATATTGCTGTGGAGTTCGCTGCGTAACTCTGTTTCGTAATCAGCATTGCCATAAATGGTGCGGATTTCAAGAAAAACACTGATATTGAGTAAGCATTCATATTCAGGGTTAGCGACCCATTTTTTATAATATGCTTTCCAGATAGATAATGATTGGCACCATTTTGGTGTCGATGCCATATAGTTGCCTGAACACAGTGAGTAATGACAACTGTCTAAGCCATGAGTGACAAGATTGGCTAAATGTTTAAAGTAGATCTTGTCATTGTCGGTAGCATTGTCGGCTAAGACTATCGCGTTGTCTTGGTCTGAGAGCATATGCACTTCATTTCGTGCATGAGAGCCGGCCACTATCCATGAGAATTCACAAGGTGGTGGGCCTAACTTGTCGATAGCAATTTGAATTAACCGACGATTATAAGCGTCCATAATCATGGTCATCACTTTACCAATGGTTTCTGGGGCGACTTTTCCTTCAACCAGGGCTTCAAATATTGCCTGACGTTCAGGCGTAAAGCTGGCTAATACCGTAGTGCTTCCGGCATATTTGATCTTATCAATTAAGAATATTGCCTGCATACGGTGATTTTGTACCAGATGGCTAGTGGTTAATAAGCCGATGACTTTATTATCTTTTACAACAGGTAAGTTACGAATATTATACTGCATCATTAATGATGCAGCATGCAGCACTAAATCGTCTGGTTTGATGATGTGGGGTGATGATGTCATCACATCTTCAATCGGGCGCTCAACAGATACGCCATCTGCAATTACACGTTTGGTCATATCGCGGTCAGTAATTAAACCGACAATCTGACTGTCTTTATAAATGACTGCACATGAGGTTCGCTGTACATTACGCATTTCATGCGCCACTTTTTTAATACTCATGTCCGCAGTAACAATAGCAATGCGTCCTGTGGCAATATCACCAACTCGACGTAAAAATAACCCTTTCTCTTTGTTAGACCACACAACATCTAAAGCTGACTTTAATCGAACCTGTGCTTGTGAGGCAAAATGTTCTGCTACATGTGGAGAATGTTTAAATAAGGTTTGCAGTGCAGAATGAGGAATTAAGTAGAGCAGGGTATTTTCAATTGCGGTAGCGTAATAGCCTTCGTTATCGTTGACATTCGAATTTAGAAAAGTAAAGCCGAACAGATCTTCAGGTCCTAATCTCGCTCTAAGTACACCATCAGTTTTGCGTTGCTCCATTGAACCCGTGCGAACGATATAGAGTGATTTTTCTTTGTCATCATCATTGAGGTCGACTTTTTCGCCTTTGCCCAAGTAGCTTATTTTAACATGAGCGCATAATTCTCTTAATTCGGCTTTATCAATTTTGTCGAAAGGATCGATCTGACTGATAAAAGTCATGATATTCGGCAGTAAAGATTGTGGCATGATAAAGACCTCTAGCGCTTAATTATTCTAATATACAAACAATTGCCATGATAAAAGCTGATACAAGCATCAGTAGATATCACCGTTTTAGTGTTTTTTGAAAGAGTATTGGCTTGCTGTGTATGACCCCAATAGCGATGAGGTCAAGTTTTTCATTAGGCTATGTGATTGGGTACACCACTCAATAACACACATCGATTGATTGATGATCGATGTGCATTCTTGATTCAGTATGCATTCTTGATTCAGTATGCATTCTTGATTCAGTATGCATTGTTGATTCAGTATGCATTCTTGATTCAGTATGCATTGTTGATTCAGTAATACAGCCGTTCAATACGAAATGAATTAAACAGGGTATTTGTCTTTAACCGTTAATAAATGAGCAGCTGATGCAGCACGAGCTTTGTCACTGTTACCCGCCATAATGGCACTGTATATTTTTCTGTGCTCTTCAATACAGGTGCTGCCATCTTCAGAGGTATGGTGGATAAAGTTTGCAAACATGGTCGTTAAAATATTGCCAAATGGCAGGTAAAATACGTTACCCGTTGCATTAAAGATTAAGCTATGAAATTGTGTGTCAACGTTGGTCCATTGTGCTTGGTCAAATACATCAGCTTTAGCGATATCGCACATTTTGTCGAATATTTCTGACAGCTTCATACGTTGTTCAATGGTGGCATGGCGAGCAGCAAGGGCGCACGCTTCTGGCTCAATTGCACTGCGTAAACCCAAAAATTGCGAACAGAATTCGTCGTTATCAGAAATACCATCCATCCATTCAAGTAATTGAGAATCAAGAAAGTTCCAATATGCCCGTTCAACCACTTTGGTGCCTACTTTCGGTCTCGACTTTAATAAGCCTTTTGACGTTAGCAGTTTAATTGCTTCTCGCAGTGCGGTTCGACTAACACCAAATTGTTCACAGAGATCTAATTCGCTAGGAATAATTGAATTTTGTGCGAGATCACCTGACAAAATCTTCCTTGCTATTTCGCGAGCGACTTGTACATGCAAACTACGCTTTGAGCCAGCAATTGAATCAAAATCACCGATCATATTCATCTCTACTTATTAAAACATACTATTTAAGTACAACTATACACCTAAAAAATCACTATACAAACGAGCAATCTTTTTAAATGTGACATATATGATTTTGTTTAATTTAACCATCTGAAATAGTGATGCAGTACGGATCTGAGTTATCGCTATTACAAGCCTTTATAGCCAAAAGCCTAGGCTGGGTTGAGGTTAAAGCAAACACCAAATTGATGAGTAAATCATTAAGGGCTCACGTTTATTGATGTGTTTCTTAGTGACTACTGTTTTAATTTCATCTAAATTTGATCATAAAATAAAAAAAGATCTGTTAATTTATGTTGATTAGCTTAATGTAATTGTATTACTTAATACTTAGCATTGTTAGCCATCTGTTGTTGACTAACTTAAGTGTCAATCACAGTGGCAGATTATAGTCAGTTCATCAATACTGGAATAATGTTTTAGAGTGGTCAATGTGATTGATAAACAACATGATTTATTTAACATATTTTGTTAGAGGACGTACTGTGTTTTTATCAACGGCATCTCATGCCTACATCAAACGTAATATCTCTTTAGGCTGGCCATTAGCATTAAATGCGCTGTTAATGCAGTCAATGTTGATGATTGATACCTTATTAGTCAGTCCTTTAGGCGAAGTATCATTAGCGGCAATGGGGATTGCCACCACTATTGTGTCATTTATTTTAGGTATTCAAATGGCGCTGGCTAATGGGACTCAACTGGTGATGAGCCGGGCTGTAGGCTCTGGAAGTCAGACCAAACTGGCTAATGCATATTGGTCTGGAATGTTGATTAACTTATTCGTGGCTATCGTGTTTTGGCTATTGCTTTCATGGTTAGATCAAGATTTGATTCATTGGCTAACTGACAATATCACCTTATATGTTGAGATTGGTGCGTACCTTGATTATGCAAAATACTTAGTCTTATTTACTGCCATTACGCAAGTTATTACGGCAATGTTTAACGCGTTAGGCCACAGTAAAATTCCGTTTAAGAGCTATTTGATTGAGTTACCCATTAATGCCTTCGCATCATATTTTTTAATCCATGGCGTGAGTGATTGGCAGGGCTTAGGGGTTGTTGGCGCAGCAATAGGCAGTGTCATCGCAATAAGCTTAAGAATGATATTTTTAACCGTCTGTTTAAAGTACCAGCACGAGTTGGATTTGTCTTTTAGCAGCAAAAAGGCATTATTTTTAAACAATATTAAATTGCATTTCGTTGAGATTTTTCCTGTAGCTGCCAATGTCACTATGTTGTCTATTGGAGCAACAATTTACCAACTATTGTATTCGCAGCTCTCTATCAATGCTTATGCCGCCATTACCGTATTAATGCCCTGGATAAGAGGGGGAACTCAATTTATCACCTCATGGGCGCACGCATCCGCTATTACAATTAGCCAAGCGATTGGGTCAGCAAAACTAGAAAACTTAACCGCAGATGTTGATATCAGTATCAAGATGGCTGTCGTCTTGTCGGTATTGTCTTGCGGTTTATTTTTTGGATTAAGTTTTGTAATTGGTGATATTTATCCAGGGTTAAACCCTGATACCTACTTAGCGTTAGCATCAATAGCCCCTTTATACATACTGTTGCCGTTTATCCGTGGATACAATACGGTGCATGGTCATATATTGCGTGCGTTGGGTAAGACGACGGCGGTATTTAAAATCAATTTTACCGGTCAATGGTTAATCTCAATTCCGCTGTGTGCGTTATTGATTTTGTATTTTGACGCATCCATTTTTTGGGCTTTCGCCGTGATGCCATTTGAAGAAGCAGTGAAAGCTTTTCCCTTTAGATACCTGGCAAGAAAAACCTT
Source organism: Shewanella sp. MF05960 (assembly GCF_050849305.1). Taxonomy (NCBI): domain Bacteria; kingdom Pseudomonadati; phylum Pseudomonadota; class Gammaproteobacteria; order Alteromonadales; family Shewanellaceae; genus Shewanella; species Shewanella sp. MF05960. Next base: position 35,321 of record NZ_JBOZPS010000024.1, read on the forward strand.
AACAGAATTTGACCATAACCAAGCACAAAGGCTGATATAGCCAATTTCGTTGGAGTTAAGCAGGTAAAATTGGACGCTGTGATTTCAATAGCAAGGTTTTTAAATCTGAATTATAATGCCCGACTTTTGCTCAATTTTGCTTACGCTTTAATCAATAAAAACACCGCGTAATATCTGAGGAATACCTTTAATTGAAAACATCTCTCTTCCTTATCTCCGCGGGATTTATGCTGTTAAGCGGGTGCCAAACAGCAACTGTCACCAATGTAGAAGCACAAAAAAGCGTTAATAAATCTAAAAAGTCGACTGAATATAACATCCCCAAATCTTTGGTTCGTCGACAATATAAAGAGTCTGGTGATGTATGGGAACGTATTCGGTTTTCAATGGATATGCCCATACCTGACCAGTACTTAGTCAATCGATATCGCCAATGGTACATTGATAATCCAAAGCACTTAGAGCGAATTTCGCAGCGCGCTCGACCTTTCTTATATTTAATTGTCCAAGAATTTGAACACCGTGATTTGCCGATTGAACTGGCATTGTTACCCATTGTTGAAAGCTCTTTTAATCCTTTAGCGTATTCAAGTGCTGATGCTTCAGGTTTGTGGCAATTTACCTCGCCGATGGCAAGTCACTTTGGTTTAGACATGAACTGGTGGTACGACGGGCGCAAAGATGTGCCTGCCGCAACCACTGCAGCGCTAGATATGTTGGAATATTTGTATATAAAAACCGATAACTGGTTGTATGCACTCGCGGCGTATAATGCAGGTGAAGGCCGGTTGAGAGAAGCTATAAGATATAATGAGGCAAGGGGACTTGATACTGACTTTTGGTCATTAAAATTACCCACTGAAACCAGACAATATGTGCCGCAACTCTTAGCCATTGCCGATGTGGTTAAAAATGCTGAAAGCTACGGCATAAGCCTCAACTCAATTCCTAATAAACCCTTAGTAGAAGTGATTGATGTTGGCAGTCAAATTGATTTAGCCGTCGCGGCTAAGTTGGCTAAAATACCCGTGACACGATTACAGAAATTAAATCCCGGTTTTAATCGTTGGGCAACATCACCACAAGGGCCACATCAATTGGTGGTGCCGGTGAGTAAAGCGCATAAGTTTAAGCAGGCGTTAGCCAATACCGATGTTAATGAACGGGTGAAATGGTACAAATATCAAATCCAAAACGGTGACAATATTACGGTTATCGCACAACGTCATCAAACCAGTGTTGATAAAATTAAAGCCATGAATGACATTAATGGCGATATTATTGTTGCCGGAAAATTTTTATACATGCCACACACGGCATCGCAAGTCATTTTAGATGTTGAATTAGCCGCATCGAAATCAGCGGCAAAGAAAATACATCAAAAACAGACCGACAATACGCCAGTACAACCGCTGTTAACCTCTGTATCATCCAGCACAGCTATCCAAACGGGGCACACAGTACAATACGGCGATACCTTATGGAGTATTGCAAGAGTTTATAAAGTGAGTGTAGAGCAAATTATCAGTTGGAATAACATGACAGATAGAGACAAGCTCACAGTAGGTAAAACCCTCAAATTTTATCATCAGGTAAACCATACAAACCCGCAAATACGCCTGTAACTAAAGTGACAACCTAAGTCGCGAATGACTAACGTGATTTGGGTTGTTTATTGCTGAGTTCACATTTTTGGCATTTTTACAGCATGTTTAACTGAAAACTCCCTTTAAATTAATAAAAATCATACCCTAAGACATACATTTATGGTTTGTTAGTGTAAATTAATTGTATAAATGTATAAGTTTATTCATAAACTTTCACATACTAGTTAATTTTTCGAGGGCATTATTGAAATGTTGAAATTGAATGTGTTTCCTTACTCTGCGTTAGCGGTTTTATGTGCAAGTTCCACTGTTATGGCGCAAGAATCAAATTCATTAGACCTCAGTTTGCAAGAATTGATGAACGTAGAAGTCACATCGGTTTCAAAACAAAAACAGTCTTTATCCAATTCTCCCGCTGCTATTTATGTTCTTACTAACGATGCTATCCGCCAGTCTGGCGCGACATCCATCCCTCAAGCTCTGCGTGATGTACCTGGCTTACATGTTGCCCAAATTGACGCTCAAAAGTGGGCTGTCAGCAGCCGTGGCTTTAATGGCCGGTATAACAACAAACTCCTAGTGATGATGGACGGTCGAACGCTTTATTCCCCTGCGTTTTCAGGGGTGTATTGGGAAGTACAAGATACCTTAATGGCCGATATTGAACGTATTGAAGTTATTCGCGGCCCTAGTGCTGCATTGTGGGGTGCCAATGCGGTTAATGGTGTTATTAACATTATCACTAAACACAGTGCAGATACGTTAGGAGGCTATGCTGAGCTTGGTGCGGGTGATTATGAACAAGGTTTTATCGGTGCACGATACGGCAGTAAGCTATCAGACAATACGACCTCGAGAATGTATATAAAAGGCAATAGTCGTGACTCTTTAGACCATAAGCCAAATGATCTCGACAGTTCACTGATTGATGCTGCTGCGACCGTCGATAAAAATAATGATTGGCGCCATTTACAGTTAGGTGGGCGGGTTGATATTCAGCTTGAAAACGACACGAGCCTGACGTTAAGCAGTGATTATTACACAACCAAAATGCAACAAGCATCCAATGTCGCCTCGATGGATCCGCCGGTATACCGTGAATTTTATTCAGAAGAAGTTGAGAGCGAAGGGTTTAATTTATTATCTCGTTACACTAAAGCGTTGTCGGCTACCTCAGAATACACACTGCAAACCTATTACGATTTTGCCGACAGAGACGAAGAACTTTATCATTTACGCACCAATACTGTAGATGTTGATTTTCAACATCAGCTCATCGTTGGTGAAGATAATAATATCGTTTGGGGCTTAGGTTACCGATATATAAGCGATGATTTTAGTTCAATGCCTATTTTAACCAGCACTGAACCCGATTCAACAACAACGCATTTATGGAGTGCATTTATAAGCGACGAAATTGCCTTAGTGGATGATGCTCTTTGGTTAACGTTAGCGTCACGCTTTGAGCACAATGATTATACTGGATTTGAAGTTCAGCCCAATATTCGATTAATGTGGCAAGTCGATACTAAAAACAGTGTTTGGACTTCAATTGCCCGTGCAGTGCGAACGCCTTCTCGTGTTGAAAATAACTTATCAGTTAATGCACTTAATATTCCGCCATCGGATGTATCACCCCCAGTTAAAGTGTTTGTTGTGGGCAGTGATGATTATCAATCGGAAGAAATAGTCTCTTATGAAGTTGGCTACCGCTTTGTACCCGCTAAAAAATGGTCTTTTGACACCACATTTTTCTATAATACTTATGATAAATTACGCAGCACCTCTGTTGGCACAACTGATTTTAGTGCTTTTCCGAATTACCTTTCACAATACACTGTCTTTGAAAACCAATATGATGGCTACAACTATGGCGCCGAATTGTCGTCAATGTGGGCTTTGACCGATTTTCTGCAATTACGCATTAACTACAGCTATATTCAAAACGAATTTGGTGACATCTTAGGCCAAAATACTCAAGCGCCGCAAAATATGGTGTCAACCATGATTGATTGGAACATAACCGAACACATTGATTTTAATATTGTATGGCGTTTCATTGACAGCACAGAGTTACTCACCGGTAACGGATCGAGCTTTAAAAGCATTGATGGCTACACGGGGGTTGATATTGGTGTTAGCTGGGCGGTAACGCCTAAGCTGATGCTATCTGCATACGGTAAAGATTTATTTTATTCATCACACCTTGAATATGAGGCAGAAAGTATTTTGCTGCCTTATCAGGTCGGGCCAAGTTATTTTGTTAAAGCAAGCTTGAGCTTTTAAGCATTATTTATGAAAAAAGATAACATTTATCGACAGCTACTTTATTTATTAATGGCGATACTGGTGCTGTTTTCTGGTCCAACAATCGCCGAGGACTCGTTTGCCTTAAAAGCAGCATTTACCTATAACTTTGCTAAGTTTACTCAATGGCCTCAAACACGTCTTGAACAAGATTCTGCATGGAAAATTTGTTTTTATGGTAATCAATACCGAGACAGCTTTAAGGGGCTTGAGAATAAAAAGATAGCGACACACGCCATTTCGGCTATTCAATTATCAGAAACCAGCCCAATAGATCAATGTGATGTGGTGTTTATCGACTCAGGCTCACGAGAGCTAACACGACGGTTATTTTTGGCTGTAGACAGTAAAGCAATTTTAACCGTGTCGGATATTTCTGGTTTTGCTGCACAGGGCGGCATGATTGAAATTGTAGAACAAGATAAACGACTATTTTTCAAAGTGAACATGCAAGCGATAGAACAATCTGGCTTAAATATAAGCTCACAGGTCTTAAAGTTAGCGCTTGAGGTAAAACGATGAGCATAATCAATTTTTCTTCTATTCGAACCAAGCTTATTTGTTCAATGCTTGCGATTGCCGTCATCGTCATTGCGATAATTTCTACCGCGTTAATTAGCCAACAATTTGCCATTACCAAACAAAAAGCGGAGCAAAACTTAACCGTGCTCAGTGATATTGTTGCGAGCAACAGTTTATCTGCGGTGATATTTAACGATCCCAGTTCGGCCGAGAAAACCTTGTCTGCTTTAGTTGCTCAACCTGACATTATCAATGCGGTAATTTATGATCCACTGGGGCACATTTTTGCGGTGTACTCTAGCAATACACAACATGAATCGAACATACAAACAGAGCAATTCTTAGATGTAGTGTCGAGTAAGAAAAAACACATTACGTTTAGCCATGGTGCTGTACATTCGTATACGCCAATACTCTCCGAAGGTGAGTTTGTAGGCATGCTTCGCATTACCGACAATATGAATACTTTATCAAAACAGCTTGATGATTACTTATTGTTAGTGGTTTCAGCCAGTGTGTCGGCTTTTTTTGCCAGTTTATTGGTGATGTTTTGGTTGCAGTCGTTATTTACTAAGCCGATGAACACACTTTTAGCTGTGATTGAACAAATTTCAAACAACAAAGATTATAGCCAGCGAGTCAGCATAAAATCTCATGATGAATTTTCACAACTTGCTGATAGTTTTAACGTTATGATTGCTGAGGTTGACACGCGTGGCCAACAATTAGAAACCATTAACCGTGAATTAGAACATCGTGTAAGCGAACGTACCTTTGAGTTACAACAAACGTTAGAAATCGCCAAAAATGCCAATCTGGCTAAATCTGAATTTTTGGCAGTAATGAGTCATGAAATAAGAACACCACTTAATGGCATTATTGGTTTTTCAGATTTACTTAAATCCTATGATTTGAATAAAGACGTCACTAAGACTGTAGATATGATTAACGATTCAGCGCAAACGTTATTGGTATTGTTGAATGAGGTATTAGACTTTTCTAAAATCGATGCCAACAAAATGGATTTAGACATACGTGAATTTAATCTTCCTGATTTAGTCCATTCAACCTGTCAATCGCATCAAGTTGTCGCACACAATAAAAACCTCACATTTACAGTTGATATCGAACCATTAACGCAATTGAGCTATTTAGGTGACTCTGTTCGGATCCGTCAAATTATTAACAACTTCATTTCTAATGCGATTAAATTTACTCGCCAGGGAGGAATAACGGTTAAGGTTAGTGAACATATTGAGGGCTCAGATACCGTAATCAAATTCACCGTTAATGACACGGGGATTGGGATTTCTGACACTAAGCTAGAATCAATTTTTACTCCGTTTACTCAAGCAGATAACTCCATTACCCGCGAATTTGGGGGCACAGGTTTAGGCTTAGCCATTTGCCAGCAACTGATTGTATTAATGAATGGTCGCTATGGTGTTGAAAGCACTGTTAACAAAGGCAGTGTATTTTGGTTTAGCCTTCCGCTTGTCGCTGTTGATAGTTCATCTGAGCCCGTGAGCGAACTGTTTAACAATACGATTAGCGAAGCCATTTACCGTAAAACGTATGTCCTAGTCGCTGAAGATAACGTCGTCAATCAATTAGTGGTTAAAAGCTTGTTAGCCTCTTTAGGCCATGAATGTGAAATCGTAGATAACGGCGAAGAGGCGATTAAGCGGGCTAGTGAGAAAAAGTTTGATGTGATTTTTATGGATTATCATATGCCCGTAGCTGATGGGATAGCGGCAACAGAAGCCATCACGAATCAAGGCCCTGAGGGTGTAAACTTTACCACGCCCATTATTGCGCTAACCGCTGATATACAACCTAATGTAAAACGTCAGTTTCGAGCAGCAGGGGCAAAAGACACCTTACTTAAACCGTTTACCAGACAAACCCTTAGTGACTGCTTAAATAAATGGGTATTTGACTCTGTCCAGACATTAGCCCAAAACGATAAACCAACCGATGATGAGCCACAGATTTTTGTCGAAGGTCCTCTCAATGACATTATGCAAATATCGCCAGATGATTCAGTGGAACTGGTGAAAACCATTATTGATATTTATATTAACAGTACCCCGACATTGATCAGCGATATTACACTGGGGCTCGCAGAGCAAAATGCCGATAAGGTGTTTAAAGCGGCGCATTCGTTAAAGTCTAGTTCTGCTAATTTAGGCGCGAGTAAAATACAATGTTTAGCCAGTCAAATTGAGTTATTGGCTCGCAATACCCAATTAGATGAAGCCACACCGCTAGCAGCATCGCTTGACACTGTATTTGAACAAACTCAACAAGCGTTAATGCAAAAGATTGAGGAGTTGAGTCAATGACGCACAATGTAATACATGATGTCATTTTAATTGTGGATGACGATCCCGTCATTCGCATGCTAATGCGCCGTGCATTGAATCCGTCGATGACACATATTCTTGAAGCCAGCAGTGGTGAAGAGGCTATAGAATTATTCAGTTTGCACTTACCCGACCTTATTTTACTTGATGTCTCTATGGATAAAATGGATGGTTTTGAATGCTGCTCTGCTATTAGGGCTATGCCAGAAGGTGATAATGTTGCCATTATTATGGTGACAGCTTTAGACCAGCCAGAAGACATTAAAAAAGCATTCGATGTCGGTGCCACTGATTTTATGACTAAACCTGTCAAATGGCCTTTGTTGAATCATCGGATCCACTATGTCCTAAAAGCCAATAAAACCATTAAAGAACTGACTAAAAGTAAAAATCGATTGGCCAGGGCACAAAGCATCGCCCACTTAGGCTCTTGGGAATGGGATTTTAAGCATCAAACACTGGATTGTTCTGACGAAGTGTATCGCATGATTGGAATGCAGCCGCAAGAACGCGAACTCGACTTTGCTAATTTAATTGAAATTATTCATCCAGACGATCGTGAGTTTTTGACTAAAACACTTAAAAACGCTTTAAAAAACAAAGTGTCCTATGATATTGAATATCGAATATTAAATGGTAGTGGTGAAGTGATAACGTTACATGACAGAACCGATATCACCGATGATTTTACAGGGCAGCGTTTAAACGGCACGTTACACGATATCTCTAACCGTAAAAAATCGGAACAAGAAATTGCCTATTATGCTTATTTCGACACATTAACTGACCTGCCTAATCGACGGAAGTTTTTGGTTCAATTAGAATCAGCTATCGCATTAGCAAAGCGCCATGGAACAAAATTAGCCTTACTCTTTATCGATTTAGATCATTTTAAACGCATTAATGACACCTTAGGGCACAAAGCGGGTGATGAATTACTCTGTGAAGCAGCTAAACGCATTAAAATGTCGATACGTAACACTGATGAACTGAGCATTGGTAATAATCAAGTCGACTTTGACAATGAACATATTGCACGCTTAGGTGGCGATGAGTTTACCCTGTTATTAACCGAACTGACCACATTTGATAGTGTTGCTATTATTGCTCAACGCATTATCGACGAGTTGTCTAAGCCGTATTTTATTATGGGTAAACAGACCTTTATCTCTGCTAGTATTGGTATTTCGTTTTATCCAGATGACGGACTCACTGGCGATATACTGCTACAACACGCCGATACAGCAATGTATGAAGTTAAAAATAATGGTAAAAATGGTTATCAGCTTTTTTCTCATGACATGCACAAGTCATTAATGGACAGATTGCAACTGGAGGCAGAACTGAGAGAAGCGATTATCCTCGGCGATCAACTCCAATTACATTACCAACCTCAAGTGAGCTCATTAAACGGTAAAGTTATCGGTTACGAAGCATTACTGCGCTGGAATCATCCCACCAAAGGCATGTTGTCGCCTTTTGATTTTATGGCCATGGCAGAGAGCAGTGGATTAATCATTCCTATCGGTGAGTGGGCGTTAATTGAAGCCTGTAAAAAAGCCAAAAAAATCCACGCTGCCGACAGTAATTTTACTCGAATGGCGGTTAATTTATCTGCGCTACAATTTAATCACGCCAACATTGTCGACCACGTTAACAATGCATTGTTGCTAACATCGCTTCCAGCCCATTTACTTGAACTTGAAATTACTGAATCCGCCATTATCAGTAACGTAGACGATGCCATTGCATTATTGTTTAAACTCAAAGAACTCGGCGTTCTTTTGGCTATCGATGACTTTGGCACGGGTTACTCGTCACTCAACTATTTAAAGAACTTTCCAATCGACACCTTAAAAATTGATAAATCATTTGTCGATGGCATTGTTAATAATCCAAAAGATGCCGCCATCGCACGCACCATCGTCCAACTCGCACTAAACCTAGGGTTAGGCACAATCGCTGAAGGGGTAGAGCACGAAGAGCAGTATGAATTATTAAAAGCGATGGGATGCAATGATTTACAAGGCTACTTATACGGAAAACCACTCGCACTCGACCTGTTTTAATACTGGTAAAACAGTGTCTATGCCTTTCTGTTTGGCACATTGTGCCATTTAGACATTTATGGTGGTAATTTGGTGATTTAAAGACGTGTTACGTTAAGCGATAATTTTTGGCTGAAATTGAGTTTTTTTGTATATCAACCTATTTGGAGCAATGATTTTTTGCATGGAAGCTGCAATGTAAGCTAGTAGTTAGAGGGGTTATGACTGAATTTTTCAAAAAGGTTACAGCGAGAAATGGTACACCCGAGTGGACTCGAACCACCGACCCCTACCATGTCAAGGTAGTGCTCTAACCAGCTGAGCTACGGGTGTATTGTTTACTTTTAACAAAAACTGACTGTTTATACTCTGTCAGAAGAGTGGTACACCCGAGTGGACTCGAACCACCGACCCCTACCATGTCAAGGTAGTGCTCTAACCAACTGAGCTACGGGTGTATCGTTTAAAGTAAACATTAATTACGTTTTGCTTCAAAGCGGTCGCTATAGTAAGTGGGATAGCCTACCGCTTGCAAGTAAAAAAATCATTTTTATGATTAAATGGTGATTTGCTGTGCAACTTGATTCAAGGTTAAACAATATGAATGATTAAACCTTGAAAATGTTGCCCTAATTACCCAATCTGTTGAAACTCAAATCCTTTCTTCTGTATGTACTTTAAGCGTATTGCAAACAATATTGCGGCTACTGTTAAACCGGCTATTAAACCAATCCAAAATCCATGCGCCCCGATTGGTTCAACAATGATGTTGGTATAACCTAAAATATAGCCCGTCGACATACCCACAAACCAATATGAAAACAGCGTGATGTAAAATGCACTTCGGGTGTCTTTATAACCGCGTAAAGCGCCAGCTGCGACGACCTGGACTGAATCTGATATTTGGTAAAAGGCTGCCAGCATCATTAAGCTGCCTGCTAATGCAACCACTTCAGGGTTGTCGTTATAGAGCAAAGCGATTTCATGTCTAAATGTAACTGTTAATAATGCCGTGCAAACCGCTAACACAAAGGATAGTCCTAATCCTACTCTGGCAACTAAGGCTGCTATTTCAGGTTGGTTACGGCCAAGGTAATAACCAATACGGATTGAAACAGCGATGCCGATAGATAATGGCAACATAAATACAATCGATGAAAAGTTAAGTGCTATTTGATGGCTAGCAACAACATTTGCCCCTAACGGCGCAAGAAAGAGTGCAATCACCGCAAATAAGCTCACTTCAAAAAACAAAGCCATGGCAATTGGCATGCCCAGTTTAGTCATTGACCACATGCTGGCTAAATGCGGACGATAAAACTGCTTAAAAGGCCCAAGTTCTTTAAAGGTCTTATCGACTAACATATAAATAATCATCGCGGCTAACATTGCCCAAAACACTAATGCCGTTGCTACGCCGCATCCTGCACCGCCCATAGCGGGAATGCCGAAGCCTCCATAGATAAAGATATAGTTAGCTGGGATGTTCACAGCTAAACCAACAAAGCCAATCACCATGGTAGGCATGGTGTAAGATATTCCTTCACTGCAGCCACGTAATACTTGATATAAGACAAAAGCGGGGGCGCCCCATAAAATCGCATCAATATACCCCACAGTTAATGCATGTAATTGCGGTTCTAAATGCATTAAATCAAGTAAATAGGTAGAAGATGCGAGAAAGATCATCACGCCAATCCCACCAATTATGGCAATATAACCTGCTTGAAATATGAGAGACGGGATCACTTGTTGATTATTTGCACCATGATGTTGAGAAAACACTGGCGTAAAAGTCATTAATAAACCTTGAACAAATAAAATAGCAGGCAACCATAAACTGGTACCTACAGCCACTGCAGCCATATCGACCGCACTGACTCTTCCAGCCATTACCGTGTCGATGAATCCCATCATGGTTTGTGTTACTTGGGCAATAAGTACCGGAAGCGCTAATTTTATTAAGCGCTGAATTTGAAAACCTGTATTATTCATTAAAAAGCCTATTACGGAACGAGAGAAATATGTTTACTGGTATAGTTCAAGCCACTTGTGAAGTGGTATCAATACAAAAAACTGCAGGACTTAACACCTTTGAAATCCTTATGACATCAGAGTTAACAAAGGGATTAGTGACAGGTGCAAGTGTTGCCAATAACGGCGTTTGCCTAACAGTAACCAAGATACTAAATGATAAGGTTTTCTTTGATGTAATGGAAGAAACATTAGCGCTGACTAACCTAGGTAACACCCGTGTTGGGGATAATGTCAATATTGAACGTTCGTTGACATTTGGAACCGAAATTGGCGGACATATTTTATCGGGACATGTGCATACTCAAGCTACCGTTGGTGAAGTCAGTAATACTGCGGAACATTATAATATTGAACTTAACGTTGACCCGCAGTGGATGAACTACATTTTTTATAAAGGTTTCGTCGGCATTAACGGGTGCAGTCTAACAGTAGGTAAGGTAAGTGATAGCGGCTTTATGTTGCACTTAATTCCCGAAACATTGAAATTGACTAATTTAAGTCAATATAAAATGGGTGATAAGATTAATATCGAAATCGATAGTCAAACACAGGTGATAGTCGACACTGTTGAGCGGATATTGGCAAAAAAGCAGTTACTCAATAATTAATGTATGCCTAATACTCATAGTGATAAGCATGTAACGCCATTATTGTTGCCATTATGGCGTTACCCTCTTAAAAATGGTTGTCTTTTAAGCCTAATAAATTTGTTCATCATCTGAATCGACATGCAGCTGAATCATTCGGCGGTTTTCATCTAAGTGCATACGGATATGAATGGGGTTACAACAGATGCGACAATCATCATAATATTCTTGATCGCCAGCACTCGCATCGATTGTGACATGTTGATGATGACCGCAATGCGGGCAACAAATTGGGCGCGATAATAATCTCATTTTAAACCTCCCACTGATGTTGTTATAAACAGTATAGTGGCCTCCTGTTATTGTGGATCATCCATTTGTTTGATTTATGTCTGTTGAAATTATTTGATTCTAAATGTAGGTTTTTAATGAATTTCTTAATAATAAATAATAATATCAGTAGTGTAGCGAGTGATTAAAATCAGCTCAAACAAAGAATCCCGCGAGGTGTTTAAAAAAAGGCTGGCAATATCAATGCTAATTCGTTGTATCTAAAAATAAATAACGTAGAACATTAAAAAGGAGTGAATGTCATAATTTATCCTTCGGACAACTATATTTTCTAAAATCATCAAATATAGTCGTTATTCAGCCTTATATAGTTGCGCCATAAACGGCTTATCACTTAGAATAAAGGCTACGTTTATGGGTAACTAAGACTCCTGTACTGTCTTGATTTCATTAACGTGTCTCTCGTTCCAAAAGAACATACTTAATTACCATGTGGCCCTACGTGTGGGTCACCACTGGACAAGGACATTTCATGCCTATTATTACATTGCCTGATGGCAGCAAACGTGAGTTTGCCAATCCTGTATCGACTCTTGATGTTGCATTAGACATCGGCCCTGGTTTAGCTAAAGCGTGTATCGCTGGCCGAGTTAACGGTGAGCTTAAAGACGCAACAGACTTAATCACAGCAGATTCAGAACTCGCTATCATTACGGCTAAAGACGACGAGGGTGTTGTAATCCTTCGCCATTCTTGTGCGCATTTATTAGGTCACGCGATCAAACAAATGTGGCCTGAAACAAAAATGGCTATTGGCCCTGTTATCGATAACGGTTTTTACTACGACATCGATTTGGACCACAAGTTAACGCAAGATGATATCGAAGCACTTGAAAAGCGAATGCTTGCGCTAGCAAAAACCAATTACGACGTGGTTAAAAAAGTCGTTTCTTGGCAAGAAGCGCGTGACGCTTTTAGCGAACGTGGCGAAGAATACAAAATTGCTATTTTAGATGAAAACATCAGTAAAGATGCAACTCCAGCGCTATATCATCACGAAGAATATGTTGATATGTGTCGCGGACCGCACGTGCCGAATATGCGCTTTTGTCAAAACTTTAAGTTAATGAGTGTTGCGGGTGCGTATTGGCGTGGCAACTCTGATAACAAAATGCTGCAACGTGTATACGGAACAGCGTGGGCAGATAAAAAAGCCCTTAAAACTCATTTAGTGCGTTTAGAAGAAGCAGCCAAGCGTGATCATCGTAAAATTGGCAAACAGCTAGATTTATACCATATGCAAGAAGAAGCGCCAGGAATGGTGTTTTGGCATAATGATGGTTGGAGCATATTCCTAGAGCTTGAAAAGTTTATTCGTCAAAAATTAGGCCAGTACACTTATCAAGAAGTTAAAGGTCCATTAATGATGGATCGTTCTCTATGGGAACGTTCAGGTCACTGGGATAAATACTCAGAAGCCATGTTCACAACCAGCAGCGAAAGCCGTGAATACGCGATTAAACCAATGAACTGTCCTGGTCACGTACAGATTTTCAATCAAGGTTTAAAATCGTATCGCGACCTGCCATTACGTATGGCTGAGTTCGGTTGTTGTCATCGTAACGAGCCATCGGGTTCATTACATGGATTAATGCGCGTACGCGGATTTACTCAAGATGACGCTCACGTATTTTGTACTGATGATCAAGTTCAGCAGGAAGTGAGTGCATGTATCCAAATGGTATATGACACATACGCAACCTTCGGCTTTGAAAACATTGTCGTAAAACTGTCAACACGCCCTGAAAAGCGTATTGGCGATGATGCGATGTGGGACCGTGCAGAAGAAGCTTTGAAGCAAGCATTAGCCGCAAATAATATAGAATATGATATATTACCGGGCGAAGGCGCGTTTTATGGCCCAAAAATCGAATTTACCTTACATGATTGTTTAGATCGTGCATGGCAATGTGGTACAGTACAGCTAGATTATGCATTACCGACTCGTTTAGGTGCTACTTATGTAGCTGAAGACAACAGTCGCCAGACGCCGGTAATGATCCATCGTGCTATTTTAGGTTCGTTAGAACGTTTCTTAGGTATCTTGATAGAAGAATACGCGGGTAAATTCCCAACTTGGCTTGCTCCAATGCAAGTCGTTGTAATGAATATTACCGATAAACAAGCTGATTATGTTGAAGAAATCGTTAAATTCTTCAAAGAACAGGGTATTCGAGCATCTTTTGACTTGAGGAATGAGAAAATAGGCTTTAAAATACGCGAACACACACTTAGACGTGTGCCTTATTTGTTGGTCGTTGGTGATCAAGAAATGGAAAATAAGGAAGTCGCGGTGCGTACACGTGACGGTATTGATTTAGGCAAGTTAAAATTAGAAGATTTCGCCTCTATAATACGTCAACAAATTTCGCTCCGTAGTCTCAAATTGTTGGAGGAATAGGTCATAAAGATCAAAAGAACAGCAGGGCGACAGCCAGCCCCTAATAGAATCAATGATGAAATCACTGGTGTTCCTGAAGTCCGTTTGTCGGATTTAGAAGGAGAACCAATTGGTATCGTTAGTATTAAAGAAGCTCAGAGTATTGCAGATGAAGCCGGTGTTGATCTTGTAGAGATCAGCCCTAATGCTGAGCCTCCGGTCTGTCGCATAATGGACTACGGTAAGTTCCTTTTTGATAAAGCGAAAGCTCAAAAAGAACAAAAAAAGAAGCAGAAACAGGTCCAGGTGAAGGAAATTAAATTCCGTCCCGGCACTGATGAAAACGACTATCAGGTAAAACTACGCAACCTGATTCGTTTTCTAGAAGATGGTGACAAAGCGAAAATTACGCTGCGTTTCCGTGGTCGCGAAATGGCACACCAAAACCTAGGTATGGATCTTTTGAACCGTATCAAGGCTGATTTGGAAGAGTATGCGGTTGTCGAATCTTTCCCGAAAATGGAAGGTCGTCAAGCAATTATGGTGCTAGCACCTAAAAAGAAATAGTAGGGCAACCTAAAGTAGCAAAAGTCTCTTGAGGCTTTTGCTCGCCTTACGTTTATTAACGTCCCAATGCGGAGTTTTAGAAATGCCTAAAATGAAAACAGACAAGGGTGTAGCGAAGCGTTTTAAGAAAACCGCTAATGGTTTCAAGCGCAAGCAAGCACACTTACGTCACATTTTGACCAAGAAGAGCACTAAGCGTAAGCGTCACTTACGTGCTAAATGTTTAGTTGCTAAGTCTGATGTGCCAGCAATTGCACGTCAACTACCATACGCTTAATTAAAGGAGAGATAAACAATGCCTAGAGTTAAGCGTGGTGTAACCGCTCGTGCTCGTCACAAAAAAGTACTTAAACTAGCTAAAGGTTATTATGGCGCTCGTAGCCGTACTTACCGTGTTGCTGTTCAAGCAGTAACTAAAGCTGGTCAATATGCTTACCGTGACCGTCGTCAGAAAAAACGTCAATTCCGTCAATTATGGATTGCTCGTATTAATGCGGCTTCACGTCAAAATGGTCTGTCTTACAGCCGTTTCATTAACGGCTTGAAAAAGGCGTCTATTGAAATCGATCGTAAGATTTTGGCTGACATCGCTGTTTTCGACAAAGTTGTATTTGCAATTTTAGTTGAAAAAGCAAAAGAAGCATTAACTAATTAATTAGTGAAATGCTTTAGAAAAGGAACCTTCGGGTTCCTTTTTTTATGCCTAAAAATAAGTTAAAACTCTTTTAATTTTAAATGCATTTACGATAAATAGTCTTATGCATCGGTAATCAATCGTCTAAATACATGTGGTTTATCAAAAAAACGTAATCATCAAAATGTAAAAAATGGTTTTAAATTTTGCAGTGTGTGTAAATTTTGTCAGCGATAAAATCTGTATTCAGTGAATACATTTCCCCTGAGCCATTTTATAAACACTCAGCACAATATCTTCAACGCCATTCACACAAAGCAGTGCACATAAAATACTGCTAACAAAAAATGCCTATCAGAAATTGACGAATAGAACATAAACCGAGTTAACATTGCGCTTCTTATATTAAAATTTTATCGAAATCACCGATTAAATAGAAGTTATCTTAAAATTTTTGATTTAATCTTAATGATTGTGTCATTTTATCCCAACAATTAAAAATCTCACTACTCAGCTTGTCGATACAATGGTATAACTAAATAAAATTTGTCTCTTCCCTCAATTAGGATAGTTGTAATGATCTTTTCTGAAGTAACGCTTGCTCCAGCGGACCCAATTTTAGGCTTAACTGATGCTTTTAAAGCCGATACTCGCGCACATAAAGTTAATTTAGGTGTTGGTATTTATAAGGATGAGGCAGGGCAAACGCCAGTGCTGAAATCAGTAAAAAAAGCAGAAGCTATTTTACTTGAAACAGAAATGACCAAAAACTATTTAGGCATTGAAGGTGTTCAAGCTTATAACCAGGTAGTACAAGAGTTACTGTTTGGTGCGGATAACCAGATTATTAAAGACAAGCGTG
The DNA here is from genome assembly GCF_050849305.1 of Shewanella sp. MF05960. Taxonomy (NCBI): domain Bacteria; kingdom Pseudomonadati; phylum Pseudomonadota; class Gammaproteobacteria; order Alteromonadales; family Shewanellaceae; genus Shewanella; species Shewanella sp. MF05960. The sequence goes on from NZ_JBOZPS010000024.1 coordinate 51,589, forward strand.
CAGTAACAGCACAAGCACCAGGTGGAACCGGTGCCTTACGTGTTGCTGCCGAGTTTTTAGTTCGAAATACTCAATCAACAACGATTTGGGTGAGTAATCCGACATGGGCTAATCACCAAAATATTTTTGAAACTGCCGGCTTAACGGTCAAAGAGTATCGTTATTATAAAGCCGAAACTCACGACATGGATTTCGATGCGATGCTGGTCGATCTTAATCAAGCTCAAGCTGGTGATGTGGTGCTATTGCATGGCTGTTGTCATAATCCAACTGGCATTGATCTATCTTTAGCGCAATGGAGTCAGGTTGCGCAAGTTTGTTTAGACAAGCAGCTTTTACCATTATTTGATTTTGCATACCAAGGTTTTGGTGCTGGTATTGAAGAAGATGCACAAGGTCTTCGTACTGTATCGGCTTTGGTACCTGAGTTACTTATCGCGAACTCATTTTCAAAAAACTTTGGTTTATACAATGAACGTATTGGTGCGGTAACGGTTGTAGCACAAGATGATAGCGCAGCGATTAACAGCTTTAGCCAAATCAAAAAAACAATTCGTGCAAATTACTCTAACCCTCCTGCTCATGGCGGATTAATTGTGAGTACTATTTTGGCAAACACCGAGTTGCGTCAACAGTGGGAAGCAGAATTAACTGAAATGCGCCAACGCATTGCAGAAATGCGTACGTTATTTGTAGACAGTCTAAAAGCAGAAGGCGTAGAGCAAGACTTTAGTTTTATTTCACGTCAAAACGGTATGTTCAGTTTCTCTGGTTTAAACAAGCAACAAGTGGCTCGTTTAAAAGATGAGTTTGCCATTTATATCGTTGGTTCAGGTCGCATTAGCGTCGCTGGCCTAACTAAAAACAACATGCCAGCAGTATGTAAAGCTATCGCACAAGTGCTGTAAAAAAATCGAATAATAATTAAGGCTGCTTTTGCAGCCTTTTTTATTGATTTAATTTTCTTGTTTAGAAACTCATCCTTGAACTCCGCGGTATTAATTAAGTTCAGGGATCTGTTGTTGGGCTAAATGAAATTGACATACTTGTTCAATTGCTTCAGCTAAAGACTGTTTATCATGTAGGCCGGGATGGTGCTGACTGACTAAGTTAAATTGATTAAAACGCACTTCATTGCTGTAATGACTGGCTATTTTTTGTCCCTGCCCATGTTGGATAACATCGACAATCACCTTTTTACCGATAATTTGATTTAACCAAACAATTTTATCTTCAATGCTAAACGTACTAGCTGGAGAATACTCAGCAGTTAAGTTGTCGATAAGCATCACATGCGCATTTGAGTTTCTAATACTTTCGGCAATTTCAGGAATGAGCAGTGGCGGCAAAATACTGGTTAAAAAACTACCTGGCCCCAAAATAATCAATTGTGATTTTTCAATGGCCAAACACGCTTCCAATGTTGCTTGTACTTGTGGTTCTAAAGATAAAGCGATTGGTGCCTCGGTCATACCATCAACATTTAATTCACCAAACACTTTTGCGCCACAATGACTTAGTGCAACTAAATGAGTTGATGCTTCAGACATGGGGATGATTTGCGTTTCGATTTTTAAAATCCCGCGAATTAAATTGACTGCATCGAGTGGGCGTACGCACAATTGGTCAAGCGCGTGTAACACCACATTGCCCAAATTATGCCCAGCAAGCTCATTGTCGCCAGTAAAACGGTGGTCAAATAGCATAGAACCTAAAGAAGGGCGGTGAGCTAAGTGTGATAAACAATTACGTAAATCACCCCAAGCAATAGTTTGTTGGTCTTGTCTTAATCGTCCTGTTGAACCGCCATTATCTGTGGTGGCAACAATGCCGCTTAATTTAGGACCTAAAAAAGCGAGTGCAGCAAGTATTCTGCCTAACCCATGACCGCCACCGATGGCTACGACATGATCAATATTCATTAATTTTTGATTTAACATAGCGTTGTTCTCAAATCCTTGAGTGCTGAATGTTACGCGGCGAATAATAAGTGATGAATGCGCGCCGCAAATATAGCTTCGATTCTAACCGTTTAGTGACATTAACGTGTAATTAATTTTAAGCTTTCGTGATCATCGCGTTATGATGACTATCTAGCGTCAATTAACTTGGCCGGTTCCGCGTCAATTATCTTGGCCGGTTGACACCGAATTTTATTTGCTCTTATTGAGCGCTGTTTTGCGTCGGTAACTTTCACCTTCGCAATGAATAATCGTT
>NZ_JBOZPS010000025.1:0-50324 GCF_050849305.1 Shewanella sp. MF05960
ACACCTTACGACCCCGAATATGCAGCTTACTTAGGTACGCGCAAGCGGGCAAAGGAAGGTAGAAACTCATGGTTCGAACCCGTCTTGGCTGCGATATAGGGTGCTGGGTAACAGAACACGCCTTAGCGGAGGCTTGAGCCGTATGCAGTGAAAGTTGCACGTACGGTTCTTAGGAGGGCGGCACTTGGTAACAGGTGTCGCCTATCCGACAGAAATTAGCTTAAGGGACAAATTTTGAACTGTTTTTATAAATGTTTACCCTGATGCCACTAAATTGAACTGGCCGATTGGCCAGAACTTCCCGCAGTAAAAAACCAGCATATATATCAGTTCGATGCAGACTTACTGCACCGTGCAACCCCAAGAGCGATTCAAGGCGTTAATGCCGTTTGCGGGGCGTTGGATAAAGTACGAAATTAAATAACAAGTAACCTTTTTTCAGGATGATCGTTTTGTACCGTGTATTTGCACTTTCCTTTTTACTTTCAGTATCTAAATGTTAAACAATGCCTTGTGCCTGTTTTAGTTGCATATTCAGCAATGACTATTGTAATGTTACCGAGTTGTTATTTATATTGGTGTAATTTCAATGTGAACGTGCATGGCAAAGAGCTAACAAAACGAGCAGATGACGATTTTCTCTTTGCTGCGTTATGTCTAAATATGAGTAAGATTTATCAATTTTAAAAAGGATTAAGTAAATGGATTTTATAGATAAAATGTTGGCAAGTGACAACTATATGTTTATGGCTGCGTTAGTGATAGGCGGGCTTATTCTTTGGTTTCTTCCAGCACTTCTTTCGTTAATTTTTAATAGAAAACACTTCAAATACATTCTATTGGCTTGTATCCCAGCAGGTCTGTCTTTTATCGCCTGGGGCGGCGTGATGGTATGGGCCACCACAGGTAAAGTCTTTGGTAAATATGCTAACAAAATCAAAGAGGAAACTTAACAAATAGTCAGAGCATTAAGCACCGTAGCGTTAATTTTATGGCCTACGGTTACTAACGTCATGATGCTTCGTTACACCAGACCAAGAGGAAATCAACGGCTTGGAAAGTCTAGATAATATAAAAGTGCTAACTCGTGGCGAATCTGCAATTATTGCTGGCGTTTGCTCGGGCATTGCAGAGTATTATCATTTGCGAAAAAACAGCATCAGGTTAGTATTTTTGTTAACTAGCCTATTTTTTGCTATTCCAATATTCGTTTATGTTGTTTTATGGTTAGTGTTACCAAAATACCCAACGACAGACGCCATGGCCCGTGACTTACGGCGAAAAAAGCGACAAAGAAAATAAGCTAACTGCAAAGAATTTAAAGCAGAGTATTAACGCACTGGTTTGTTAAAATAAGGTGTCATCAGATCATACGGTTCAATCTGTTAATCATTTTGGCTGGCGACTGGTATTGATGTATTGCTTCGTGAGCCAGCATAAAGCTCTAATGTATTTTATTTTTGTAAAACGTTATAGCAGAATGTAGATGGGATATCGATCTAATCCTATAGGTGATTGATGTTTTGAAAACCGCCTTACGAATAAGTGTTAACGCATTTTTTAAGGATATTTGATAATGGATATGTCTCAAAAGGAAATCGCAGTGATTAAAGCTGCTATGACATCACGTAATAAAAGTAAGTGGATGCAGCCCGTGTTATTCATGATATTAGTTGGCCTTTTAATCGCCATGTTGTTTGGTGTTTTGCCTCATGAACAGTTTACCTATCTGGCTATTTTCTTAGTCTTTTTCACGATAATATTGCCACAATTAGGTGGTTCGCCAAAATATAATGAACTCGTTGATATCCTTGAAAAAAAGTTGCCGCAACACGACGCTATGGAAAACATGTTGTCTCAAGAATTAAATAAAATACAAGTTAACCAAAATGCTAAATAACGTCTTGTTTGACGGGGAAGTTTTTGTGAATAATGACATCTCACCGTTATGCGTTAATAACACTATTTGTGGCTAAAAACTGCGCAATCACGACCTTTTGCTTTAGCTTGATAAAGTGCTTCATCGGCACGTTGCAACCAAGTGTCTTCGGTTGTACCTGGTACCCAATGAGCAACACCAAATGACACCGTTACCTCTTCACCATCTGGTGTTGTTAACTCCTTTTTAATCGTTGTGCGAAGGTCATCAAAAAACGTATGTTGTCTATCGTTATTCTCGGGAATTAAGAGTACAAACTCTTCCCCACCAAATCGGTAAAGTTTGTCATATTTACGAATATTCGATGTGGTAATGGTGACAAAGTCTTGCAGTATTTTGTCACCAACAGCATGGCCAAATTTATCATTAACTTTTTTGAAATAATCTAAATCTAGTATGACCAAAAAATATTTAATATCGTTATGCTCGGCGTTAGCCAGAGCGACTTTCAAATCTGAACTCATTGCTCGACGATTAAAGGCACCCGTTAATACGTCCACCGTATTAAGTGTTTCAAGTAAACGAAATTGCTTTAACCCATGGCTGGCATAAACGAAGGCACTTAATGACAACATTGACGTTGTTATAATGAAAGAGTCCTCTGAAATAGTGTTAAAAATATCAGATAGTTCAACTACCGAAATACCGGCGATAATATTTATACAAAAGGCTTCAACTGGCTTTACCAAAATGAAAGTGCTTGCGAAGACGGGGTAAACCCACAAAAAACTATCGACTCCGTTAGCGATTGCGATGATGACAACACCTGCATTAATAAATACTGCTATCACCGCACTTACCATTCGGATTTTTTTCGAGTAATACGCGTATGTGACTAAAGATATAATCCCTAGGATAAGTATTGTATCAATGATAGTCGCCGTGAAGTTTCCAGCCAAATAACGTATCACTACAAATGGGGAAACGCCTAACACAGCGACAGCACTGAGTAGCAACAATAACGACAGTTGATATTTTTCTTGTAGCTGATTAATCATGACGTTACTCGTAGTAAAGTGAATTATGATACTTATCAAGCTGGTTTAATTAACAAATGCATTATTTGCTTGAGGATCCAGCCAGTCTTTTTGCTCTAGAATACTACATAATAGGGTATTTTTTCTTACCTATAATCTACATAGGGTAGTCTTTTTAACAATCAGAATTTAGTAAGAACAGAGTAAATATTTATATTTGCACTGCGGCATCATTTACGTTGGTCATGAGATCACGTAGTTTCGTCGTCTTGCACCCTTGTTCCTCCGTTCTGACCCTGCCAACTCGCCTCTAGTTTACGCCTAATATGATGTTCTTATTGATCAGATCGCAAATTTACTCGCTGCTTTCTCTGGAGCAATCCTGATGGTGGTAATTTGTTTACTCATACTGGCTTCATCTTTAAACCAGTTGTCTACCTCAGTCGGTGATTCATTGATTTGGATGTTAATGATCGTTGATATGGGAAAGATTTTAAAAGTCTTTTATGGATTCAATACCTTGCTTCGTAATGTTTGGGCCGGACAGACAGTCAACTAAATTAGAGTTTATGGAGTATTTTATAGATGTGATTTAAGCGAAACCCTGAGCTCGCTTAAATAGATAGCTCCGCAGCTTCTGATTTGTCTGCATCACTCAACATTTATGTTAATGATTTAGTTTGCTGGCCATTAATCGTGCAGGTCTGGCAGAAGATTTTTGCTCTCAAGGTTACTCAAGCCTGTTTTAAATAATTGCTGACTCTCAAATCAATGATACGACGACTGACTATAGTTATAGCGCTATCTGGGATCTATTCGCTCCTGATTTTTCGCATGTCTTTTTGATGAATACTGTTTTCGGCATATTTATGCCGTGCAGCTATTTAATTTTATGGTTTTGAACCGATAAAGTATTTAGTCACTTTATAAAGTCTCACCAAATCTCCACAGTGGCTTATAGTTATACATATTAAGTTGCTATATCTGTTAATAACATGGCTCAAAAGTTCAATTACTCAAAAAGATCAATTACTCAAAAATAACTATGATTCAAAGTATGACAATAATTTAGGAGTGGCAATGAGCGCAAAATTCAAGTTGGTCAGCTTTATTGGTGGTTTATTTGCTGCCGTAATTGTATTGATCACTACCGTGAGTTACTTAAATTTTAAAGCATCATCTGTACATGATTACAGTGAAAAATTAGGTAATGAAGCTCATCTGATCGCGGATGCATTAGAACAAAGAATGCTACGTTACTTTGACAGCTTGTCGTTAGTCGCTGCAAATATGCCAATAGATGAGGGGCAACTTAATATTGATGAAATTAAGCTACAGTTGGCTCATGTAGAGAAAGATCTCGGTGTGTTAGAAGCCTATATTGGCCTGGAAAATGGTGAAACGTATTTACCTAATGGCGTAATTCCAAACTTTAATGCAGTAGAGCTTAAGCGTGAATGGTATGTCAGGGCTTTTGCTGGTGAACAATACATTGTCACTACTCCTTATATTAGTAGTACCGGAACACCAGTAATGGCGGTTGCCGTTCCTGTTATCCGTGGAGGAAAAACAATAGCGGTATTGTGCGTTAATATTGGAGTGCAATCGATTACCGATTTCATTGCTGGATTGTCTGAAAGTGGCCAGTTGTATGTGAGCCGAGAAGATGGATTTATTTTAGCTTCTAAGTATCCAGACCAGATTGGTAAAAACTTATTCGATGTACAACCTGATTTTACCCCATTTAAAAACAGTGATTCAACAGGGATAAATTACCAACAGGCTGGCGTGGATTACTTTGCACTCAATGCTAAGTTAGCCGCCTTAGGTTGGAGTGTATGGTCTTGGGATCGTTGGCAGAATATTAATGCCGCATCAACAACCAACTTAATACTGAGCGTAGGTATTGCTGTGTTGGCATTATTGGCGTCATTGGCGCTAACGTATGTATTAGTGACACGGCTTATGTACCGCCCAATTGGTGGTGAACCAACCGATATTGAAGAAATTGTTAAACGAGTCGCTAAAGGGGATTTATCTGCTGCAGGGATTGGAACTGGCGATGAAACCGGCGTGTACGCTGCTACGTTAGTGATGGTGAAGCAACTCACCTCCACACTGCAGCGCATAAATAGCGCAAGTACTGAGTTAATGAAATCTTCAGATAAAATGTTTTCAGCAGCATCAAATGTGAGTCAAAGTTCGGAATCACAAATGTTGCAGTTAGAGCAAACGTCGACCGCCATGAATGAAATGACGGTTACTGTCGATGAAGTTGCTCGTAATGCTTTACAGGCGTCGACGGCCGCAGATGAAGCGCAAAAGTCGTCAGAAGGCGGTATCCAAATCGTGAATGAAATGAATACTGAAATTACCATCCTAGTGGGCGGGTTAGATAAAGTGGTATCAGTAACGACTCGACTTGAGCAAGAAACTCAGCGCATTGGCGGCATTTTGGAAGTGATTGATAGCATTTCGGAACAAACCAATCTTTTAGCGCTTAATGCTGCTATTGAAGCGGCGCGAGCGGGTGAGCATGGTCGTGGTTTTGCTGTGGTGGCAGATGAAGTCAGAAACTTGGCTAATCGTACTAAAGAAAGTACTCGTGAAATTCAAGATATGATCAGCAAATTGCAGACTGAAGCAAAAGAGTCGGTGAGTTTGATGCAAGTGAATATGAAAAATGCCCAAAGTACTGCGGCGCGTTCTGCCAGTGCAAACGAAGCATTAGTAGCTATATTGCAGTCAGTGTCGTTGATTTTAGATATGAATAACCAAATTGCCACCGCTGCTGAAGAACAAACCCATGTAGCGGCAGAAATTAATCAAAGTATTGTGGCGATTAATGATTTGGCAAAAGACACGTTTGATAGTGCACAAAGTAACAGCCATACCGCGACTGAGTTAAAAGGTATTTCTGCGCAATTGAACAAGTCTGTAGAGGTGTTCACTTTTTAAGCGTTGATCTTTTTACATGTGGTTTGCAAATGACTTTGGTTGATAACGCCTATTTACTGTTGATTTTTCAATAGTAAATAGGCTTTTTTAAGTTGCAGCTCACTCAGCTCACTCAGCTCACTCAGCTCACTCAGCTTAATTCATTAATGCCATGATTTGTGGTAAAAATTCATTGTCCAACGCGGCTATCTCAACTTGTTCAGTCAACACGTCATGCAATATTTGCTCGTTTGTGAGAGGGTTAGCTAATACCACTCTAAAAACTGTGGTGTGCTGCCTGAAATATTTGGCTGGTTTAATACGGGTACGAGAGACAAATGACTTACCTTGTTCACGTTGATGCTTTTGAATAAATTGGGTTAAGCCGTCGAGAAGCTCATTGATTTTACGAACCAAAGGCTCGTTATTGCTTGCTACTGCTTCGTTAAGTAACTGCTGAACTGTGCTGGGAATATATCGATAAGTGAGTAAACACAACTCAGGTTTGGTCACTAATTCAAACTCTGGGTGTTGCTCAATAATCGATGCAAAATAATGGGCTTTTTCTAGGCTGTTATTAATTAAAATCTCATAACCGTCGCGACCAATAATTTGCAGACACGCATGTACTAGCATAGCCATGCCTGGGCGAGAGCCCTCTAGTGTTTGGCTGCCTAAATCCTTAGAGCCCACACGTAAAATATATTCAGCATGATGCACAATGGCTTGTGCTAGCTCAGGATCTTTAAACATCACCATGCCGGCCCCCATTGGCACATACATCTGTTTATGAGCATCAATGGTGACCGAGTCAGCAAGTTCTATGCCTTTGAGTAAATGGCGGTATTTGTTCGACAATAGGCTTGCGCCGCCCCAAGCAGCATCAACGTGGAAATGGCATTGTAATTCTGCCGCAAGTTGAGCCAGTTCTGTCAATGGGTCGACATTGCCGGTTTCGGTTGTGCCTGCAACGCCGACAATGGCCATCACTTTAATATTTTGTGTCGCTAATTTTTTAGCGGCTGCGCGCATTGCCTCAACGTCGACTTTATTGTCATGATCAGTTGGGATACTCACAATGTTGTCGCGACCAATACCGAGTAAGTCAGCGGTTTTACCAAGAGAGTAATGGCCACGCTCAGACACTAAAATGGCTAAATCATCAAATCCATAAAACCGCAGCGCTTTTGGCATGCCTTCGCGGGTGATGCCTTTAAAGTCATCTTGCGGTTTGAGCAATCGGTTACGGGCAATCCATAATGCGGTGATGTTTGCGACAGTGCCACCAGAGCAAAATGCACCCAAGGAATGATTAGCGCTGTGCATCCATTGGTCATAAAAGTGACTTGGTTGTTGATAAATGAGGTGGTGCATCATGCCTAACACCTGACGCTCTAGCGGGGTAAAAGCTTTGGATGTTTCAATTTTAACTAAGTTTTGATTCAATCCGACCATCATTTTAGACAACGGCAGTACAAAATATGGCAGGGCTGAGGTCATGTGACCAATAAAGCTCGGCGCCGCAGTATGAACGGAGTGGGCCACTAAATTACGCATGATTTCGTCAGCGTAGTCAGACACAAAAGTGGGGTCTACTGGAATTTGATGGGCATTAAAGTCAGTTTCGATTTCTGATAACGGTTTTTCTAATGCCGCAATGCTATTGCCTAAAAATCCGGCTAAGTCTTGCGATAACCTCTGTTCAATAATGCTTAGCGTCGATGAAGCATCTTCAGGTGCGGTAAAAATCCGCAATAAACTGTCTGCTGAAGCCTGTGCTTGACGCGGAATTTTTGAGGTCATTGTGCTTGCCGTAGTGGTGAGAACTGCATCCTATAGACGATGATCAATGCGTTAAAATACGCGCTATGTCTACAGGACGAAAAGAGGGTGCTAACTTTACTGTAAGCCTTGCTTAGCTTCAAGTATTTATACTACTTACGCATTAAAAAGCGCCTAACACGATTGAGTATTAGGCGCTGGTGGTGGCTCACTTTACACTTAGTTTTGCTTGAATGAGAGCGACCATACCGCGGCAATATTCTGCGCCGTATTGGTTAGGTTTACCTGAGCATCAGACAAGACTTGTTCTAAAGATTGTACCGCAGGAATAATAGGGAAGATGGCTTTCATTCCATGTTGAATAATCGCATCAGCGTTATCACCTAAGCAGCCGGCTATCGCAATTGTGGGCACGTTGTATCTTTTGGCCACATTGAGCACACCCATTGGGGTTTTGCCATAGACAGTTTGAGCATCAATACGCCCTTCGCCTGTAATGACTAAATCTGCATCTTGACAATGTTTTGCCAACTCAACGCTTTGGGTGACAATTTCAACTCCAGGTTTTAAGGTCGCGGCTAAAAGTGCCATTACGCCAAATCCCATTCCACCCGCCGCGCCCGCTCCAGCTTGATGTTCACAATCCAATGTAATCTGTGGTGTGTGTTGACGGTTAATCACATTGGCAAAGTGGGCTAATGCCTGGTCGAGTTGTTCTACCATGGCAGGACTTGCCCCTTTTTGTGGACCAAAAATGGCACTAGCCCCTCGAGGCCCACATAATGGATTGTCTACATCACAGGCGACTTCTATTGTGCAATCACTGATATTTGGGTGCAGTGATTGAATATCTATACTGTGCAATGTCGCAAGTGCTGCACCACCCAATTTAATATTGGTCCCTGCAATATCAGTGAGTTTTGCACCAAGCGCTTGCATCATGCCGGCGCCAGCATCATTGGTCGCGCTGCCACCTAAGCCTAAAATGATGTGCCTGATCCCCTGATTAAGTGCATCGGCGATTAATTCGCCGACACCAAAACTGGTGGTCAATAGCGGGTTTCGTTGTGTTGGTGGCACTAAATGAAGGCCTGATGCTGCCGCCATCTCAATGACGGCAGTATGCTGACCGTTTGCATCAGGTTGTCCAAGAATGCCATAAAATGCCTTTACCGGAGTGCCTAACGGCCCTGTAACGCGACGTTCTATTATATGTCCACCGGTTGCATCCACCATAGCTTGTACTGTTCCTTCGCCACCATCAGCCATGGGAACTTTACAATATTGCGCATCGGGGAAAATATGCTTAAACCCTTGCTCAATAGCGTTTGCCACTTCAAGTGCACTAAGGCTTTCTTTAAACGAGTCTGGTGCAATTACGATTTTCATATATGGCCCTGATAATTTACAGTAAAAATAAACTGAGGAGGTACACAGTAATCATGGCGGTGACACCTTGGATTAATGTAGCTGCCGTTTGTGCGCGGTAAGCTTGCTTAACACTCATGCGGCTAAACTGGGTGACAACCCAAAAGAAGCTGTCATTAGCATGCGATACTGTCATTGCGCCAGCGCCAATTGCCATCACTGTTAGTACGCGGCCCATTTCAGAATCAAGACCGATATCACCCAATAATGGTGCGACCAATGCTGAAGTGGCCACTAAAGCTACCGTTGATGAACCTTGTGCTGACTTTAATGCACTGGCGACGATAAAGGGCATAAATATCCCGACGCCTAATGCCGATAAACTGCTGCCAAGGAATGCGCCAATTTCTGTTGCTTTTAACACTGCGCCAAATGCGCCACCGGCACCCGTGATCAGTAAAATAGGTGCAGCAACCACTAAACCTTGACTGATCCGCTCACTGAACTCGGCAATTTTTTTATCACTTTTTAAAAGTGATAAAGACAGCAGCAAACCAATCATTAAGGCATTAACCGGTTGACCTAAAAACACCAATATTGAAAATATGCCTTCTTCGCCAAGTGGTTTTGACGGGAAGCTGGCGATAGAGCCTAAACAAATCAACGCAATGGGTACAAAAATCGGCGCAAATGCTTTAGTTGGGCTTGGTAATTTACCGTATGCATTTTTAAGGTCATCGAGTTGATCAAGTTGTTGAATTAACTCTTCTGCGCCTTCACCGTCAGGTTCTTCGTTTTTAAAGCGATTAGCCCAAAGCATGCCTGCAAATGCAGCGATAGCGGCCACAAAGACACCGACAGCAATGACTAAGCCTAATTGTGACTCTAGGCCTAAGTTGCCTGCAGCGGCAATTGGCCCTGGCGTTGGCGGTACAAATGTATGGGTTGCATAAAGCCCCGTCGCTAACGCAACACTCATTGCCACGTTAGACACCTTCATACGGTGGGCCATTGATTGCTTTAACGAATTTAAAATCACGAAGCCTGAGTCGCAAAAAACCGGGATTGATACCAGGTAGCCGATAATCGACATGGTTAAGGTTGGAAAGCGTTGTCCAAAAAGCTTAATGACTACTTCTGCCATGGTAATGGCCGCGCCACTTTTTTCTAAAATGGTTCCAATAATTGTCCCCAAGACAATCACCAAACCAATGTAACCAAGAATGCCTCCAAAACCGTTAGTGATGGTTTTGGCAATTTCTTGGCTTGGCAGGCCGTAAGCAAAAGCGGCAATAAATGACGCTAAGATTAAGGTTAAGAACGGATGTAGTTTAAATTTGGAGGTGGCAACCACGATAAACGCGATAACGCCGAGTAGGATCAATATTAAGCCCATAGGTTACTCATTATTATTGTTTGAGGGTAAAAACACTCAACAATAGTAAATCATTAGGCCAAAATTGCTTTGTTCATTTGCATTAACTGCGTAGGTAGTTTGTTTTGTTTGTTGTGCATATGCACAATTCATTGTGCTGGTTAATTTATTCTGGCTGATGGATAAGTTGCCCGAGGTACAAACTGAGTAAGCCATTGAAATTATGCAAATCAATATTGGTCACGTTTTGAATTTTATCAAGGCGATAACGAAGGGTGTTTCTATGGATAAACAAGCTGTTGGCACACGCTTGTAAGTCACCCATGTGCTGTAAATATGCCGCTAAGGTTTTTTGTAATTGTTGATTATTGTCAGCTTCAATTAACTTTTGATAAGGCGCTGCAAGTGCATTACCTCGCCAGTGATGACGTAAGCCCGAAAGTAACACCGGTAAGCTGTAGTCTTGATAAAGGTATTTGCTTTTTTCTGGGTGGTATTTTTTGCCAATGTCGAGGGTTTCTTGGGCTGTACGGTAAGAGTGTGTAATGCCTAAATCACCACTAAAATAATGGCCTAATGCAATATGTAAACGCAATTGCATGTTTGCTGGCAGGCGTTTGAGTAATTTATCGATGCGCTGGCTTTCAAGTTCGGGGTCAAATTGCTTGCCGTCTAGAAATGCCGGTTTAAGGATCACTAATTGAGTGAGCGATGTCATAGCGATTAAATTGTCACGCATGGGGTGTTGCAGCAAGTACATCACTTGTTTGAGTGCTTGATTGTCTTGCTGGAAAGCCGCGTTATGGCTGTCGAGTTCAATGATGGCTGCAACTCGTGGTACGGATAAATCAATACCTAATTGCAATGCCCACTGTTTTAGTGACGGCAGTTCTGCTTCGCTCGCAAGAATAAGCTGTGAAATAAACTCTTCTTTTTGGCGATTTTGCCACTGTAGCTGCTCTTGCAAGTTAGCTTGCTCGACAATCATTTCAGCCGTCATTTTAAGTAATTCGCCATAATGGCTTAAAGTGTCAGGCTCGCCAGTGATGCCAATTGCGCCAACAACTTGCCCCTGGTAGTGCAGGGGAAGGTTTAAACCAGGTTTTACGCCTTGTAAATTAGCGGCAATGGTGTGATTTATTTCGACGTTACGGTTTTGGCTAATGGCAAGTAAAGCGCCTTCATGAATGGTGCCGATACGGTGCTTTTCACCTGAACCGAGAATGACAGCTTGTGCGTTCATGACATTGATATTGTGGCCAATTATTTTCATTGTGCGGTCGACAATTTTACCCGCAATATCTGTATCAATTTGAAGCATGATCCCCTCGAACTTCCATCGTGTGTGGCAATAACGCCGCCATTGAGATCATGATAACTTATGTGTGTTGATAGTGGCAGTCAATGTTAAAAAATGCATTTGAGGAGGGAGAGGCAGGGTAAATAACAATAAAATGTGGGCAACATCCTTTTGCCCAAATTTCAATCACAAGGTATTCACCTTGTTAATGTAATGTTAAATGTGGTGGTGTTGCAAGTTTTTTGTCCACAATATAAAAATGCCAACATAAAGATGTTGGCATTTAATCGTTAACACTATCGTTAACACTATCGTTTATAAGTCTTTATAAGCTATAGCGCATGCTCAGCATAATCATATGTGCAGTGTAATCATGGTCTACATTGCCAAAGCTGACTACGTTCCAGATGGTGTCTGGGTTGAGGTCGTTGGCGTCGTCGTTATCAAGGTATTTTTCCATTTTGTAGTCAACACGAATGCTCATATTGTCTGTGGCTTGATATTGGCCATATAGATTGATGTTATGCACTTTAGCAAAGTAATCGCCGTAATCGCCGGTGATCCCCTGGCTCACTTGAGTGGTACTGTCTGAATCAGAGTAGGAATAATCTAGGCCCAGTTTTAGTCGGCTGTCCATTAAGTTGCTGTAACTCATCCCTGCACCGACATAATCAATGGTGTCTTCAATGTCAGCTTGCCAGTTGGCGACGCTAAAACTTGAACTGCCTGATTGTTCAGATTCAATGATTTGATGATTGTAAAATGCATTTAGCGATAGATCAGCATTGACCATGTAATGCAGATTAATATCGTAATAAGTGTCTGTTGATTTGGTGAGACCAATGTCGGTCTCAGTGTAATCGTCTAATGCGTAGCGCGCACCAAAGTCGACGGTTAAATCGGTTAATGGCGTGTGGCTGAAACGTGCTTCTAGTTGGCTGCGGTCACGATCGGCAAGATAGTAACGACGTAATAGTGCATTTTGCTCTGATGACGATGACATCGATGCGTTGTATTGTGAACCGTCACGCTGGCTCACGCTGCCTTTTAACCACATATTCCACATGTCAAAGCTGTTAACATTGACCCGCGCCCATAAGGTGTCTTCATCGGTGGTTTCACGGTCTTGATAGCTACGCTCTTCGCGCTTAAAGTCGTAACCGCCATCAAGCTTTATACCGTGGGTAATACGATAGTCACTTGATAATTTGGCGCGGTGAGTGGTGAGATCATACGGCGTGTTGTACGCAGCTTCTCCGGTGACATCGTTGATACTGATTTGGGTCCATTGTTCGATTTGAGTTTTATTATCTCGGTCGTTGTAGTCATAACTGCCACTGACATGCCAAGCGCGGTTAAGTCGTGTCACCGCCTTTAAGGTCGCGCCGGTGATATCCACTTTTGCATCAATACTGTTTGCGGGGAGTGGGTATCCGTAACCTATAGTCGTGAGTGTTTGATCTTGCGTCATTTGCCCAATCAGTAAGCGACCACTTAGGTTCGTCATGGCCATATTATATTGACCTAATAAAGACACTGTGTGGGCTTCGTTATCAGGATCTAGTGCAATATAGCCCGTCGTTTGTGCGCCAAACGTTGGATTAAATGCGCTGTCAAAACCGAGTTGATTATTGTCATTTTTAAACACTGAGCCAGTGTAATTTACGCTGGTAAACCAATTGTCTCCGCGAAGCTTAATGCCCGCATTGAGGATGTCGGTGGTGTAATCGACAGGCTCTGCCAACATCATAGACTGGTTATAAAAACTGCCTGATGTGGTTTTAGTACCGGTTTTCTCTTCACGTTGAAAATTCACATAAGTGGTAAACAGCGATTCTGTCTGGTATTCAAACCCAAGCCCTGTACGGTCACGCGTTAATGATAGTTCTACAGGATTTAAGCTACTGTAGAGCATTGGCATGTCAGGGCTTGAGCCTGCTGTGACCCAATTGTCTGGCAGTGATAGGTAATCACTGCCAATATTTTGATATGGGCTTAACGCACTGTTTGATTGATAGTGGGCAAAAGAGCGGTAGTTAACATTGATGTTATATACGCTTTGTTTACCGACATCGATATCGATACGGCCATTATCCATACCGAGATTGTGAGCCTCAACATTCGCTTGATAACCTGTTTCGCCTTTATAGCGAATATCCGCGTCTACTTTGCCTGCTACTTGGTTACTGCTATTGAATGCATTGGCAGATTGAATATCATCTTCGCCGTTATAGGCTATGCCTGCTTCGACGTAACCTGTTGTGCCAGTTTCAACCACGCAACCTTTACATTGCCAGGCATCGAATTTAACGCTGTCTGTTTTTGCATTCATTAAGCCATAGCCTTGTGCGAATAAGCCAAAACTACAACTTGATAATAACGCTAAGGTGATGATGTTTAATTTTGTTTTCATGTCGTTATCTCCTTAGCGCTGCAATAACTTGCCCGATGGATGGTTTGATCCATGGACTTGGCTATGACAGTTTAAGCAGCTTCGTCCGCCAGTAAATGCATTGCCAGTTACTGTTGAACCCATATCGGTGTTGCCAAGGTAGGCACTACTTGTGTGGCCGTCGCCTGAGTGACATTGCTGGCATAATTGTGGAGCACGCGTTTTTAACATTGCATCATTAACCGACCCGTGAGGGTTATGGCAATTTGCGCAATTTTCTGTCACGGGTGCATGCTCCCACAGCTTTGGGCCGCGCTTCTCTGCATGGCAGGTATAGCAAGTTTCGTTAACAGTAGGTTGAACAAGATCTGCATCACTTAAGCTGCCATGGGCATTATGACAATCGCTACAGGTCATTTGGTTCCATTTCATAGGATGACTTGTCCGTTTGTTCATGTCGGCTTTTTGTTTAGTGTGACAGCTGGTACAAACGTCCATTTCGGTTTGCTTTGATAATACAGGGTCGTGCGCGGCATGAACGCTGTGACAAGAAGCACAGGCTACGTCTGCATTTGCATGATGGCTGCTTTCCCATGTCATGCGTTTGTCGTCATTGTGACAACTCATACAAACGCTGTTTTGCTTATCCGCTGCGAGGCTTGAGTTCGGGCCAAAGGTAATCATCGGCTCTTTGCCGCCACGATTGTGGGTGCCTAATGGGCCGTGGCACGCTTCACACTGTAGGCCTGCCATTGGGCTTTTTGATGAGTCAATTGCACCATGGACACCTTTAAAGAGGTCCATGACTTTTTCTGATTTTTTATGACACATTAAACATGAGTCTGCGCCTTTAGGGGAGTATTTTCCTTCGGCGAACTTTTTATCGAGTGTGGCTTCAACTTCAGCCGGTGTCATGGTGGCATCCCACTTTGCTGCGTGTACTTGATTTGACAAAAATACGGTTGATGCCGTCAAGCAAAGTAGGGCGAGTAGTAGGGTATTAATTTGGTTTGTGGTCTTCATAAGTAGACTTCCTAATTTGTCCATTGTGATGATCAACAGTCTGATAATGTATGTCACAGCTTGAGAGAGAAGCCTGGCTTCTCTCTCAATGAACAGATTACAGTTTTACTTGAGTGTGATTTTCAATGCTAGGTGCGTGGCAGTAGAAACAAGTTTCTAACTGCGCAGCATCGTTTGCTTCTTGGTAGCTTCCGTTGACAATAGCGCCCTGGCTGGTTGCATGTTGCGAGATTTCATCAAAGCCATGACAAGATGCACATGTTGCTGTGATAGGTGTGGTGTATAAGCCCGCTGAAGTGGCAAGGGCACCTTTCACTTTAAATGCATCTAGGTTGAAGTCGTCGTGACATTGAGTACAGTCTTTAATAATACCTTGCTCGCCATGTACACTGTGAAGTTTCATTTCAAGTGCGCCTTGGTTTGCGCCAGAAGCATAGGTTCCGTCTGGTGTATGACAAGTGACACATCCATCCACACCTACGGTCATTTCACCGTTTAGCTCACGGCCCAATTGTTCAGTCATGATAAACCCAGCATGATAACCTTTATGCAGTTCAAAGGTTTCTCCGTGGCAGCTTTCACAAGAAGCAAAATTAACTGAGTCGATATGACGGTAACTAGGGGCATTACCTGAGTAGGTTGCATGGGCAAGTTCTGCTTTCATGCTGGTGGTGGCGACGCCATCGGCACAATCGATTGCTTGGCTCCCGTCGTTACACATTTCTAGGCCAATAAAGCTAAAGGCTGTGTCGGTATCACCACTACCAAAAGGTAGCGATGCGATGCTGTAAACTAGTTTGCCATCTGCAATGGTTACATCAGTTTGCAACAGACCCACTTTAATAAAGTCTTTACTCACTTTAGCAAGTCCACTGCCTGGGCTGGCGTTGTACCCCATGATAGGGAAGTTTGGCCCAACGTTAGTGATGGTTTCAAGACGTTGGATTTTGCTCACAAGTGAAGTTGCATCAATTGCTGCGCCAGCAGCGTCTAACATGGTTACTGATAACGTGGCTGACTTATCTTCTGCTGTGGCTTTATTGGCGACCAATGTCGCACTCATACCATATTGGTTGATAAAGGCTTTTTTCTCGCCAAAGGCTGAGGTATGTAAGGTTTCGGTCCAGCTTGCATTATGACAAGCGATACAGTTTGAGTTATCAACTTGTTGCGGGTGGCCTTGGCCTGTTTTAAAGTCAATGTCGGTATGACAGCTGCTACACGCTTCCATGGTTGGAATGCGTGTCCAGTTATTCCATTCAGTTAATTGTTCTGACTCAACATGGCACGTTGTACAGTTGTCTTGCACGATTGCGTGCGCGGCTTCTGCGCTTTTATCGAGATTACGTCCGTACATTTTTGCGTTGTTATGAACGTTATGTATAAGGTGGCTAAAGTCGACTTGTACTTTGTCTTTTTCGATTGCCATTTCGTTGGTGTGACAACTTACACAGGTCGTTAAGTCGGTATAGCTGTGATAAATGCTTTCGCCTTTTACGTGGCAAGTATTACAGGTGGCATCGCTAACAATATTTTTGGTGTATTTAGCACTATAGCCTTCACCGTCAAAGTCTTCTGTGATTTCAGCTCTGGGTGATGTTGAGACGCCATCAAGGAGTGTTGATGCGCTTGATATGACATTGTAACGTTGTGTGAGCTCTGGATTAAACCCTTCAACATTCACGGTAAAAGTGTATTTGCCGTTGCCTAAATCGGTAAACGTTTTTTCCGAACCTATGTATTGCCATTGGGCTGAATTACCTGCACCGCTAGCACCGGCAGGAATTAACTGAACCACTTTTTTGACTTCTAATGCTGATAATCCTGCGATAGGCAGATCATTTTCATTGGTCGCAAATACAGTGACTGTTGGCTTGTTGTCTTGGTAGGTCACATCGGTAATATCAAGGTTAAGCACTTGAATGGTTACCGCTGGCTCACCACCTGGATTGCCAGGGTTACCTGGTTCGCCGTCACTGCCGCCGCCACAACCTACCAGTGTCATTGATGCTGACATAGCAAGTAATAATGCAATTTTTGTGTGTGTTATATTCATCATCTTTTCCCTGCAAAGGTCATCCATCTAACTTACTGGCAGTATGTTCTGCAATATCTAATTCAGTTAAGTTGATGTTGGAATAAGGTTTCCCAGTACCAAGATTACTTTACAAACAACAAGACGTCTGTAAAGCGAACGCAATTGTGTGATGGTGATCAGGCTATTAATAAAGAGGTATATAAAATACGGACTTAAAGCATATTAATTGTTCGTAATATAAAAAGACCCTAGGCAAAAGCTAGGGTCTTTTAATCATTACGACAGATTATCGTGTATTGGCGTTAAAAGCCGTGGCTTTCATTAATACGTGTTGGTGTGTGACAGGTTGAACACATTTCTGCTGAACGTGTGCGCACATCATCTTCACTCATGCCGTCAGTAATACCGCCATTGGTTTCAATGTGCGACACGGTGGCATCAGTAATGTACTTTTGGTGACAGCTTAAGCATGCACCAGTGTCAGATGACACCCAAACATCAGCACCTGTTTCGGTATCAGCGTATCGCCATACTCTATCTTCTGCACGGCCTAGCGTTATGCCGTCAGTGGTGTGACATGTTTTACAGTCAGTCTTTAACACTGTACCTGATTCAACACCCGCATATTTAAGATAGTGACCTTCAGCACTGTGTGCTTTAAACGCAAAGCTGGTCGATTTTTTACCGCCTGGATAGGTTGCATCAGTTTTTAGCGTTTTATCCGAGGTATGGCAAGTTTGGCAGTTGACGCCATTGTCATAGTGATATACTTCTTGGTTGTGACATCCTTGACAAGTTGTTGTATCGATTATGTTTCGGCGAGATGCCGCGGTTTGGCTAGTATTTACTGCCGCTGCCGCCATGACAAAATGATATGCACTGCTTTTTATTTCAACTTTTCTCACATCATCGGCAGAGCATGCGGTTAACTTCACTTCTGGGCGACCATAGCCGCCATTGTTGTAACACGCGGTTACCGCTGACCAAAGTTCAAACGTTTTACCCACATAGTCAGTGGGTAGCGTGACGTTATTCCACACTAAGGTCCAACTATTGTCTGCGTTTGCAATCCCTTCACTGAGTTTAATACGTCTGTTGCTGTAACTGGCATCGTTATAAGCTGGGTAATCTATGTTGCTGTCCCATGCCATCACGATGCGACTGCCAGTGTCGACAAATTCAGCAGCAATGACATTTGCCGATGCATCGGTAAATTTAACGGTCGTACTAAATTTGCCTTCAGCAGTAACGGTAGTATCGCTAAAGACGACATTCATGGTTTGGGTTTCGTTATAGGCCTTCATCACATCGCCGTGAGCTTCTTTTGCACTGCGAGCGTAACCTTCTTCAATATGACATGAAGTACATTGTGTACTTAAACCAACATGATGTTCAGAGGCTGATTCTGTATGACAAGCAATACAAGCTGTGTCGCTTTTATTGGCGTTAAATAATGCGGCATCTTGAGGGGCATTAGCGCCTTCAACGTGACATGCACTGCAATCAGCAGCAGGTTTTTGTGGATACATCACATTGCCATAATCATGTACACCACCGCCATAACCAATGACTTTATACGGCGCAGCTTCTTCCGTTGTTGCGGTATGTGTTACGCGGTCTTGGCCTTTATGGATAGCGTGGATCATGTAGCCAAAGTCAACACTGTTGCCGGTTTCTGGATCCCCAGATGTAGCCGTGTGGCACGATGCGCAGTTTTCAAGATCAATTCTGCGGCCACCGTGTAATTCAAGACTATCTGGTTGGTGACAGGTATAACAGGCCTCAATTGAAACCACATCTCGTGAGGCGATATCTTCGGTTAACCCAGTAGATGGCTGGAAGTCATAATGTGCATTTGCAGTAATGAGCGGTTGTTTTAACTCAAGGGTAATACGCTGGGTATTATCTTGATTATAGGTAATCGTTAATGGTTCTGTTATTTGGCTAACATTGGTTTGGAATGTGTATTGATACGTCCCGTCTTGATTATCAATAAAGCAAGTATCGCAAGCAGAAGCGGCTTCTACTTCTGCTTGGTATTGAGCTGAGGGGGCTATATTGGTTTCGCCATCGGGGATCGTACTGGTATTCGGCTGTTTTAACACATTAATATAAGACTGCCATTGATAGCCGCGATCGACTTGTGTGTCACCGACCATTTCGGTAACAGGCGTTAATTGTGCAATACCGAAGCGAAGATCATGATCTTTTGTTAACCCAAGTACAGCTACACCATTGCCGTTTTTGAGGCTAAAAGTGACGTTGACTTTACCGTCTGTCACCGTTGCATCTGTCATTGTGGCTTTTAGTGTTGATGCGCTGTCAATGCTGACACCGATAATGCCATCTGGGCCATCTTCACCATTGGCACCATCGCTGCCTCCACAGCCTGATAGTGCCAAAGCGATTAGCCCTGCACTTAGCACCGCTTTTGTTACGGGACGAACGGTAATTGTTTTCATCATCTATTCCCTGCATTTTTTAGTTATCGCGCAATTCACTAAGGGTTAACAGTGTGCGGATTTTATTCAATTTTCATATTAGCTAACCTTTGCAAGTTACTCATCGAAATAAGTGTAGAGTTGTGACTAAGATCTGACTATTCCTTTGGGAGTAAATAATGAATGTCATTCACAAGCAGTTAAAACCAAAATTTTGTCCTTAACTTAGCTTAAGTTAATCTTTGCCTAATTGAGAGTAGCGATTGAGAACAACTTTGGCGGGCATAAGCTTGATTACAAATAATTATACAAAGAAATCGAATCAAGGCGTTCACTTAGCGAGTTGATGTAATGCATATTGGTTGAATTTGCATAAGTATTGTGCAACTAAACTAGTGATTACACAGTTATTAAGATTAAGGCTTGATCAAGCCAATAGGTTAGGGGATAATCGCCTCGTTCTGAAAAACAAGCTTTGTTTATCAGAAGTCAATGGTGACCCTAGGGTCCCCCCGCAATGATAACTTGTGAACTCGGCCAGACCCGGAAGGGAGCAACCGCAGCAAGCGACTCGTGTGCCGGGGTGTCGGCTCTAGGGGAACCTCCAAATTTATCCCCACATCATTTTCACTAGTTCATCTATCTTTAATTTGTTGCCTAAAAGGGCAGTAAACTACGCATACCCTCGAATAATTATCTTTAAATTTGCTGTGCCGCTGCTATTTCTGCTTCTTCTTTTAAGCGTTTTTGTAAATTGGCTTTAAGAAATTGACGAGACTTTTCAAGCGCATCGTAAATCTCGGTTTTCATCATGTGCAATTCTTGGTAATTTTCAAAAAAATAGGTATCGACTAAGTGACGGATGTAACGCACGGGTAATTGATTAAGCGTGACGCAGCATAAATCGGCCAAGTATTCTTCAGGCAGCTCTTCCATTAAGCCTTCATCTCTCAGTATTTCCATTAATAGAACTTCATAATAGTTACGAATATCTAAGTGCATTATATGCTCCATTGAGACCAGTGTGTTGTCGACGTCTATGTCGAATATATTACGTGTAAGCGTTTGCTACACGAGCTATGTTGATTAGTCGCCTTTGCTTAACCATAACTCATTTGCTGCCACAAGTAGTTGGCTATGTCGATGAGTTAACTCGGCTTCATTACGACTATAGCCTCCACCAATCACAGCTGCAAGGGGGATGTTGTGGCTTTTGGCTATTGATATCACTTGGGTATCTCTTGCTAATATACCTTGGGTCGAAATATTGAAGTATCCTAAATCATCGTCTTGATGAATATCTACCCCGGCATCATAAATAATAAGATCAGGCTGATGCATCCGAATAAGGAAAGGCAGTATTTGTTGAATGTGCTCAATATATTCTTGGTCGCTGCAGCCTTTGTTTAAATCAATATCATGATCTGAATGTTGCTTGCGTGAGGGGAAGTTTTGCGCGCAGTGGATTGAACAGCTAATAATATTGGGATACTGCTGAGCTAATGTCGCTGTGCCATCACCTTGATGTACGTCGCAATCAAATATCAGTACTTTATCTGCTTTACCGCTGTCGATGGCTGATTTTGCCGCAAGAACTAAATCGTTAAAGACACAAAACCCGCTGCCAAAATCATAATGAGCATGATGATATCCGCCGGTTAAATGCACCGCAAAACCATATTCTAATGCTAATTGGCTGCACAATACTGTGCCATTGACGGCATGTAAGGTGCGGGTGACAAGATGTTCGCTCCAGGGAAACCCAATACGTCGTTGCGCTTTATGCTCGAGCAATCCGTTGGTGAATTGATTAACATATTGCGGGCAATGCACAGTGTAAAGTGTTTCGATGTTGATGGGGGCAGGAGTATGCATTGCTGACTCAAGCAGTAATTGTTGCTCAAGTGCATATTCATATAGCAGTTGATATTTTGTGGTTGGAAATCGATGGGTGTGAGGTAACGCCAGCCGAGAATAGCTGGCGTGATACACAAAGGGAATGGCTGTTAACATTTAAAGTTGCTTAATGGCCCAACCCATAAACTCTTTGCGGGTTTTTTCATCGGCTTGTAACCACCAATACTGCAACATTTGCTCAGCTTGTGCTGGGGTTGTTGCTTTGCCAGCGGGTACTTTGGTTGTTACTGACGTTACAGCCGCCACGGGTGCCATATTGGTTGCAACAGCAATGTCTGATTGCACCGGTGCCTGTGTGACAACCGTTTTGCCATCTCCCGTCGCTGAGGCAGACAAGCTCTCAAAGTCTTGTTGTTTATTGGTTTTAAACAAGTTAGTGATAAAGGTCTCTTCAGCAAAATTGGTTTGCTCAACACTATAAGAGACAGAGCCGTTATCTTGACGGCTCACTTCGACTTGTGGCGCTTTAGCAAAGGCTTTTGGCTTTTTGATGACATCACCATTAGCCGGTTTTAGGCTGTATTGATAATCACCATCTACCGTTAGCGTAACAATGAACGGTGTGGATTTTACAAATGATTGACTGTCACTGAACGAGTCATCGACCACATCATGATAGCGGATAGCGATTTTATGGGTGCCATTGGCTAATGTTAAGTCGGATTGATGTTTAAACATACTTGTTTCAATTGCTTCGCCATCAAGAGCTAAATATTCAAAAGACATGGGAATAGTTAAATTAGCTGCAAATACTGATGATGAAGTTAAAAATGCTAACAGCGCACTAGTGGTGAATACAGATTTCATTGTTGCTCCTTAACGAGGGTAACTTTGGCGAGGTCGTTCAAATAATTGAATGCGCTCTTCAATATAACTTGTTGCTTGTTTACATTTTCCTAAGCGACGATGCATCAAAAGTATGTCATTTTGCAATTGAATTTTGTCATCACTATGACAGAATTCAAGATTTGCTTCCATTTGTTGTATTTTTTGCTCAATTTTTTTCGCCCAGTTGAGATGTTTGTTCAGTTCGGCATATAGTTGATGACTGTTTTGCATCACATTACTGGCTATCCAACCAAATCCACTGTCTTGCACCGCTTGCTGTTGTTTTTTTGCATAACGCGCCCGATTACTGGCTTTACGTTGTGCTTCGGCTTTTAAATTAATGTCGGTGGTGAGCAAGGCTCTTTTTAGCGCGATAAAGCGGTCTTGTATGCGATCACAACTGAGTTGAATAACAGGACCACTCAGCTTAAGTAATAATTGTTTTTCTAGTTTTTGAATGTCTTGGCGAAGTTGTGAAATACATGGGCTCAGCAAACCACCTTGTTGAGCGAAAAGTTGGCTGTTAAATCGTTCGGTTTGTTGCAAGGTTTGTCGCTGGTTGGGTGCTAAATTTTGGTCATGCATTAGGGCATCTTGCTCAAGTTGAGTCAGTTGCTGCTTTAACATTAAAACCAGTTGTTGGGTATTCATCCCCAAGCACTCCAAGTTAGGTGAATGGCTATCGACAATACCATAACGATAAAAATAGGTTTAATAAAAGGAATGCCAAATCGAATTGCGCTTCGTGCGCCAATATAAGAGCCGGCCATCATGCAAACACCCATCCATAACCCTAGCATCCACTGCACTTGTCCCATAGAGGCAAATATAATTAACGCAGTAACATTACTCACAGAGGTCATCACCCTTGCTAAGCCACAGCTGTGCAACAAAGGGAGTTTGTGAATTGATACTGATGACACTGTCCAAAATGCGCCAATACCCGGCCCGGCAAAGCCATCATAACTGCCGAGTATAAAACCTTGCGAGATTTGTTTGCCAGTAGACGAACGTTCAATGGGGAGGCTGACATTGTTATCACCCATGGCTTTGGGACTGAATAAGGTATAAATGGCAATGCCGATAATTAATAGCGGCAAGATTTTGTCTAGCCAAGTAGGGTCAATGAGGAAAACCAGAATACATCCTGAGACAGAGCCTATAAGGGTGGCAAAACAACTGGCTTTCCATAATGCAGGGTTAAATAATTGCTGTTTATAGAAGGTAAAACTTGAGGTTAACGAGCCAAAACATGCCGCTAACTTATTAGTGCCTAAGGCTAAATGAGGTGGAATGCCTACTGTTAGCAATGCTGGTATCGACAATAAACCACCACCACCCACTATGGCATCAATAAAACCTGCAATAATTCCGATGACCGCTAATACTGCCCAATGGCTAGGGTCTAATAATAAATCCAACTCAATACCTATTCAATAACACGTCTAAAAGGGGGAAGGGCATCAATCAATGATTTGCCATAACGTTTGGTTACTAAGCGGCGGTCTAAAATAGTCACTCGTCCGTAATCTTGCTCTTTACGCAGCAAGCGACCACAACTTTGGACTAATTTACGCGATGCGTCAGGAATTGTCAGCTGTAAAAAGGGATTACCACCTTTTACTTTCACGTATTCCGCATGGGCTTGTTCTACCGGTGATGTTGGTACAGCAAAAGGCAGTTTAGTAATAATTAGGTTGGTTAAATAGTCGCCCGGTAAATCCAGACCTTCGGAGAAACTGCCAGTGCCGAATATAATACTGGGTAAACCATCGTCACAACGCTGCTTATGCTTTTCTAAAATTTGTTGTCTTGGAATTTCACCTTGAACAAATAACTGATCTTTGGCTATTTTGCCCTCGACCAAATCGACCACTTTTTCCATTTGCCAGTAAGATGCAAATAATACGAGTGTGGCCATTTCGCCATCCACTAATGCAACAATGTGCTCAGCAATCTCGGCCGTATAGTTATCATCGGTAGGTTCTGTAACCATTTGTGGAATAAACAGCGTGGCGTTATTTTCGTAATCAAAGGGCGACAACAAGGCTAAAAATCGAGTGCCATCATTAATGCCTAATCCGACTTGATGAGCAAAATGGTTAAAGTTGTTTAGTGCTCGTAATGTTGCACTGCACAATACAACGCCAGCCGCTTTTTGCCATAGCATAGACTCGAGCATAAAACCGACTTCGATTGGCGATGAGCAAAATAAGTAATCCTGCTGCTTTCCGGTGATTAACTCTGCCCAGCGTGCCATTGGTGCGCCTTTTTTACTGTCTTCTTTGGCCATCATTTTCCACAGCTTATGCAAATTATCTAAGCGTTGTAAAATAAAGCCTGTTTCAGACAATAACCCTTCAGATTGATGCTTAGGCACTTCACCGTCTTTTATTGCCTCACTTAGCACCGACACCACTTTATTAAACTGTTTAACAGCAGCGCCAGAAGCCGTGGCTAAGTTTTCTGCCTGAATTAATAGCGCTTGTGGTAATTGCCCGTGCTCAAAGCGCAGTCGGCTTTCTGGGTTGGCAAATAATTGAGGTTGGGTATCGCAATAATGCGCGACTTGAGTTAATAAGTTGGTTAAATCGGTTGTGTGATCAAGCATGGCTTGCACAGGAGCAATAATGTTATTTGTTTTAAGCTGATTTTGCAGCTTAGAGCAGGTTTTAGATGCTTTTTCTAACCAATCACAAGCCCCGCGTAACGTGGCTTGTGCGCTGGAGAAATCTCTTGCCACAATCGGTAAATGGTGTGCCTCATCGATAACATAAAACATGTCTTCTGGATCAGGTAAAATAACTCCACCACCTAATTCTAAGTCAGCAAAAAGCAAACTGTGGTTAGCAATAAGCACATCCCAGGTATCAACATCTTCACGTGCTTTATGAAATGGACAGTTGTGATGTGCTGATACTTGTCGATGACAACTGTGCTTGTCACAACATATTTGCTGCCATAAAAAGTCTGGGATGGGATGTTGCAGGGTGTCAATTTCACCGTTCCAACGTTTTTGATGGAAATCTTGATGCAGTTTTTGCAGTTCGTTTATTTGGCTTTGATCTGGCTTTGTTTGCCACATGGCCATTTGTGAGCTGTCTTGATTGCCTATCATGGCTTCAAGTTTGGCCAAGCACACGTAACGTTGCCGACCTTTAACTAGACCAAATTTAAAGTCAACGCCAGATTGTTGTAAAAAAAACGGCAAATCTTTGTGGAGTAACTGTTCTTGTAATGCAACCGTTGCAGTGGCAATACAGACCTTTTTCTTACTGGCTAATGCTAATGGAATGGTGCCAAGAATATACGACAGTGACTTACCAATCCCGGTACCTGCTTCAACCACAATAATCCGCCGATCTTTGTCATACTCTCCCGCTAAGGTTTTTGAGATTTCAGCTACCATGTAGTTTTGTTCGCGACGAGAACGAAATTGCGGCATAGCATTAGCAATTTCTTTATAAATGGTGCGAATTTGACTTTTTATCGTATCCGGTAGCATAGAAGTATGATTTCTGCGTGGTCTGAATTATGCTGTACATAATAACAGTGAATTAGCATGCTACGAAGTAATAAATAACATTGAAACATTTACAGCCGCAATTAAAACATTCTACCCATGCTCGTCAAAGCATATCTGCATTGCCGCGAGTGAAGGGCAGAGTATTGACTCGCCATGCGATATATCGTCAGGGTCAGCTGGTGTTGCAATATTATTTAAAAACCGCAAATGGGCCAATTTTAGTTGAGTTGCATCACAGTGAGGTGATTTGTTTTTGTCGTCAGCAAGATTTGGATGTGTTAACTCACAAAGTCGATTTTACGCTCAAGGCAGAGTCTATTGGGTTAACCAGTTTTGCGCATGAACCCGTCTGTGCGCTGTATTTAAAATCTAACAGCCAATTAAAAGGGCTGACTAGGGTGGCTAATGATGTCGGCATTACGCTATTTGAAGTCGATATTAGACCCGAGCAGCGTTATTTAATCGAGCGCTTTATTGCCCTTGATATTGAATGTGTGGGGGAGTATCACAGTACAAATCACGATACCTTATTGCCTTTAATGTCACTGGAACGGGCTCGAAAACCCGTAGCTGAACCAACCGATGTTGAGATTAGTTTATCAGTAATATCGTTAGATTTTGAATGCAGCTTTGATGGCGAACTCTATTCAGTTGGGTTATATGGCGAGCAATACCAATGTGTGTTTATGGTTGGCGAACCGCAAAATGATAGCCATGATTTTATTGTGTGGGTAAACGATGAGGTCGAACTTATCCGTCATCTGATTGCCTGGTTTGAGCAATACGACCCTGACATTATTATTGGTTGGGCAGTGGTCACTTTTGATTTAGCTTTATTATATCGTCGCTGCATTGTACATCATATCCCATTATTAATAGGCAGAGGTGGCACAGAATTAAGCTGGAAGGTCGCGGATAAATTTAGGCCCGAAACACTCTCGTTACCCGGGCGCGTGGTGCTTGACGGCATTGATTGGTTAAAAGCGGCATTTTATCAATTTGATAGTTTTTCATTAGAGTTTGTATCAAGAAATCTGCTCGATGAAGGTAAGGCTATTGAACATGTCGAGAATCGCGGCCAAGAAATTACCACGTTATTTCACACCGATAAAAATGCACTGGCATTTTATAACATCACCGACAGCCGTTTAGTGTGGGATATTTTTGAAAAAACCCAGTTGATTGACTTTGCGATTGAACGAGCAAAATTGACAGGTTTAGAGTTTGGCCGTGTCGGTGCCTCGATTGCGGCATTTTATCATTTATATTTACCTCACTTACATCGCAATGGATTTGTTGCTCCAGCACATCCTGCCAGTCAAGGCCTTGAAAGCCCCGGCGGTTATGTCATGTCATCTGTCCCTGGTCATTACAAAGACGTATTAGTTTTAGATTTTAAAAGTTTGTACCCATCAATAATTCGGACTTTTTTAATTGACCCCAAAGGATTAGTGGAAGGCTTACGCTTGGCCGAACAAGGTGATAATACTTCAACCGTGCCAGGTTATTTAGGTGCACATTTTGCGCGAGATAACGCAATTTTACCTGGTTTAGTTGCCAGCCTAGCAGCGCAAAGAGAAATGGCAAAAATAGAAAAAAATGCGCCGTTATCGCAAGCGATAAAAATTATCATGAACTCTTTATACGGTGTATTAGGCTCAAAAGGGTGTGTATTCCATGATGCGAAGTTAGCCAGTTCAATTACCATGCGCGGTCATCAAATTATGAAATTGACCAAGCAATGGATAGAAGAATCAGGTTATCAAGTTATCTATGGCGATACCGACTCCACTTTTGTTTGGCTTGGCGAAAATCATGGGATTAAAGACATTAATGCCTTGGGGTTGCAACTCGCAACCAGCATAACAACACGCTGGCGTGATTGGTGTGAGACTGAATATCAATTAGACAGTTTTCTAGAGTTAGAATTTGAAACTCACTTTGATCAATTCATTATGCCGACGTTAAGAGGGTCTGATGAAGGCAGTAAAAAACGCTATGTCGGTGCTTCATTAGGGGCGGACAGTAAGCTTAAATTGACGTTCAAAGGCATGGAGCAGGTGAGAAGTGATTGGAGCCCTATCGCCCGTAAGATGCAATTTGACTTATACGAGATGTTTTTCAACGGTGAGGATGTTATCGATTACCTTCGTCAAGAGTTAGACGCGCTAAAAAAAGGTGAAAGAGACTCTGAGCTCATCTTTAAAAAACGTTTACGTCGTCATGCTGAAGACTACACTGCAAAATCATCTCCCCATGTCAAAGCGGCAAAACAATTGGCACAAATACAGGGTACATCTAAAGCAACAAGGAGAGGGCATCAAATCAGGTATTGGATGACGACAACAGGCGCTCAACCTGTCGAAGCAGAACCCAATAATATTGATTACGAATATTACATTAGTAAACAAATACAGCCGATTGCTGAACCTATTTTACAGTTGTGTGGGCAACGATTTGATGCGCTAGTCAATGATCAACTCTCGCTAATTTAAAACTTAATAATGTCGAAACTGGTAATATGGCATTGTACCCTCGTCACACTTTCCTATCGCAAACATTGTGCGATTTTATGTTTACCCCAAAGCGACATGCATACTCTATATGTAAATATGCAAAATCAATACCGCAGCATTATCTATACTTATATTGAGTCGAACAAACCATCATCAAGGTCAATTATTCACCTAAATACCGACCGAAAAAGTACCTCAATCTCCTTTGTTTTGTATCTTAAATGTAATTGTTAACAACTTATCGACAAACCCTATTGTTATAAATGTTAAATTTTCATTGCTTGCAACACCATTAGAAAATCAGCCCTAGCATAAAAAATCAGTCTGCAAAACAGGATGTTAAGTTTTTTATTTTTAAGTTCCCTAATTTATCAAAATAAAACAAAAGTTCTATAAACCTATGCTTTTAAATGTTTTTATTTTTTAGTGTCCATTTTAGTTAACAGGAATGGAGATCACATTTGATTAACTTTTGCGCTTACGGTACTTCAATTGTTGATTAGTTGTATCAAATGTGATTTTATTGCATACGTAAATGAGTGGTTGTGATGATTTTTGTTACATCCCCTCATAGAACTAACACCTAAAAAGGTAGTTAGTATTATAAGAAAGATATAAAAGTCCAGGGAGATAGACAATGCATAAGAATATTCTAGCTAAATCGGTGCGTTTAGCACTGATCGGTGGTGCTGCAGCGGCAGCGTTAAGTGTACCTGCTGTTATTGCAGCAGAAGAAGATGGTGCAAAAGTAGAGCGAATTGAAATTACAGGTTCTCGAATTCGTAGAGTTGATATCGAAAATGCATCACCTGTTGAAGTAATTAACGCTAAAGACTTTAATGACATGGGACGCTATAGTGTTGCAGATGCCTTGCGTTCTTCTACATTCAATAGTTTTGGTTCTTTAGTTCCTTCTTCAGGTAGTAGTGCTCAATCTCAAGCTAGTGTTAACTTACTAGGTTTAGGTTCTTCAAGAACACTAGTTTTGTTAGATGGTGTTCGCCTAGCTGCTTCACCAACACTTTCAGGCGCAGCTATCAACATTAACCAAATACCAATGTCTATTGTAGAAAGAATTGAAATTCTTAAAGATGGTGGTTCAGCGGTTTACGGCTCAGATGCAATCGCTGGTGTAGTAAACATTATTACTAAAAAGAATTTTGAAGGTCTGAATATTACTGGTCGTGTCGCCCGTCCTGATGATGAAGGTGGTGATGGACATGATTTCTCTGTCACTACAGGTATCAGTAGTGATAAAGGCAACATTACATTCTCTTTTGAAAAACAAGTTCAAGAGCCTATTTTTGATCGTGACCGTCCATATACAGCTCCTTTTGCTGAAGACGCTGATGGTAATGGTATTTTAGACTATAATTCTTCAGTAGGTATCAGTTCTTATGGAGCAAGTATCAAAAACCCTTATACAGGTCTTTGGGAGGCTTCGCCTGAGTGTGAAAATCTAGCCAATACTGTTGATGGTTTTGTTGGTGTTTTAGAATCTGGAGCTAACCAATATTGTGGTTTTGCATACTCTGGTGTGTCAGCTAACCAAGCTTCAACTGATCGTCAATCTATATTTGTTAACGCTAACTATGAAATAACTGATGATCTTCGTATGAAGTCTCGTGCAATGATTACGCAAAACAAGTCATTTGGTCGTTATGCTCCAGCAGCAGCTGGGTGGGATGATATCCCTGCAAATTCATTACATAATCCATATGATGATACTACTGACGGACGTTTTCGTTGGTATCAGCTTGGTAACCGTGATGGTAATGTTACTGATTTGACACAAGATTATATGGTTGGATTAGAAGGTGACTTTGGTGAAACTGCCGTATGGGAAACTTTTTATCATCACAGTAACACTAATAATAAATCAGTCGGTGAATATTATTTAAGCTATGCAGGCTTATATACAAACTTGTATTTGGATATCCCGTTAGGTGACGGTGTTGACAATATGAAGACAACAACACTACAACAGGATGACTATACCCTAGACCAATATTATGTAGGTGTGAGTTTTGATGGTGGTGAGTTACCTGGTGGTGCGATTGGTCATTATGTTGGGGCTGAAGCTGCAAACATTAAATATTCATCTACAGTTGATGCACAATCTGAGGTCGGTTTAGTTGGGGGCTCAGCCGGTAATTCATCTGGTAGAGACCGTGATACATGGGCTGTATTCTATGAAGGTGTATTCCCACTAACGGATGAATTAGAACTGGGTATTGCTGCACGTTATGATGACTATTCAGATTTTGGTACCAATTTAGCGCCTAAAGTTTCATTGACTTACAAGCCGATAGATGACTTGATGTTAAGAGCATCATACGGTGAAGGGTTCCGTGCACCTGCATTGGAAACTCTTTCTCAAGCAGATAGCTTTGCTGCTGACTATGCCAATGACTATGTTTACTGCCGATCTCAAGGTATCGCGGATGGTGACTGCCCTGAATTACAATACGATACTACTCGTCAAGCAAACGCTGAGTTAGATGCTGAAACATCTAAAACAATTAACTTCGGCGTAGTTTGGAGTGGTGTAGAAGGACTTAGTGTAACCGCTGATTTCTATAACGTTAAAATTGATAATGCTATTCGTTTTGTACCAATTCAAGATATTGTCATGATGGAATTATTAGGCTCTGCTAACCCAGATGCAGCTAAGATTACTGTTGATCGTACAA
Organism: Shewanella sp. MF05960; assembly: GCF_050849305.1. Taxonomy (NCBI): domain Bacteria; kingdom Pseudomonadati; phylum Pseudomonadota; class Gammaproteobacteria; order Alteromonadales; family Shewanellaceae; genus Shewanella; species Shewanella sp. MF05960. Next base: position 31,053 of record NZ_JBOZPS010000025.1, read on the forward strand.
CTGATGGAGCTAGTCAACCTATATTTAGAACTTCGACTATTAATGGTCCTGGTTTGGAAGTTACTGGTACTAATGTAAACGTAACGTATTTATTAGAAACATCTTCTATCGGTGATATTAGATTTAATTCTAGTACCAACTATTTCTTTGAATATAATTCTGATTCGTATGTTGGTGGACCAGTGCAAGATCAAGGTGGTTTCTCACTACAGCCAGAATATAAAACTCAGTTTACAACAACGTGGATGATGAATGATCACTCACTTGCTTGGAACATTGATTATATTCCTTCTACAAGTAGCTATGAAACGCCTACCTCTGACAGTAGCGGTAACTTAACTGGTTCATTGTCTACTAATGGTTCTAATGATAGCTTTATGACCCATAACTTGACTTACTCATATGATGCAGGTGCTTATGGTAAATATACCCTAGGTGCTCGTAACATCACTGATGAAGATCCAGTATTTGATAGTAATGGTCAATACGGTAATGGTTATGATGCCCTATATAGTTCAGGACATATTGGTCGTTCTTATACACTAGCAGGTGAATGGAACTTCTAATCTTAATCAATATTGTTAGATAATAAAAACACTGGTTAATTTTATTAATCAGTGTTTTTTTTAGGTTAAAAAAGTAAAACTAATATGCAAAACTTTAATCAGAATGAACTTTTTTGATTGATATATCACATATCGATGATATTTATCCTAAAAATTATAATAGAAACTTTTATAAGGAAAATTTAGTGTGACTCAACATTGGACTGAGTATTGGCGGCAAGGGCATACAACATCATTTGGTGATTCATTATCTAGTAATTATGAAGGTATATTACAGTCCGTTTGGGAGAATACCTTTTCTATCTTGCAAACTGATTTTATAGCGGTAGATGTCGGCACAGGTAACGGTTCAGTTCCTTTATTATTAAGAGAATCACTAAGGGCTAGCGCAATAGTCGGCAAGGTGTATGGGGTTGATCTTGCTGAAGTGCAATTATCTGAAAATAATAAGAGTGAAAATTCAACAATTGAAATTGAATTGATATCAAATACAGCCTGTGAATCATTACCTTTTGCAAATGATTCAGTAGACCTTTATATGTCGCAGTTTGGGTTTGAATACTCCGCTATCGAGTTATCACTAAAAGAAGCTTCAAGAGTACTTAGAGCGAACGGTCAATTTTCAATTGTTTTCCATCATGATAATTCAATGATATTGAATAGAAATAAAAAAATATTAAGTTTTATTGATTTACCACAAACAAGTGAGCTTATTGAATATTTAAGTGAAATTGCAATTGCTATGGGACCGATGACAACTGCACATGATATTACACGAATAAAGCAAGATCCTGTTTGTGAAAGTGTGCGCATAAAAATCAACCAATCGATTAAATTTTTAGTTGAATATGATGAGCTATCTGCTCAGGACAGCCAATTAATGACGTTCATTGCTCAGTTTTTTAAAGAAGGGGTATTTTGGCCTTTAGCAAAAAAACAACAATATATCGAATTCATTAAATTACAAATGGATACGTTAAAACTAAGACTTTCGGAGTTGGTTAACGCCTCTTTTGATGAAGATAAATTGGCAAATTTTATCAGTATTTTTAAGCAAAATTTTCTTGAGTTGAATGAGATTAAAGTGTTGAAAAATGAACAGAATGAAGTGTTAAGTTGGTATTTAAATGCAACAAAAAAGTAAATTCGTAGATTAATTAAATAGGTATACATTTAAGCGGTCAATAATTTAGGGTTTTCTATGCTTTTGAATTAAAACGATTATACCTTAAATTGTAGTGCTTTATTATTACAGATTTATGTTGAAAATGTATATTTATTCACCTTTCATTTACATTGGTAGTCTTAACAGCTCTTTCTACTCGTTTTTACGCTTTGCAAATGTTGACACAGGTCAACATTTTGTGAAATGATGCCAACGGGTCTGCGCCTTAGCTGGCGTGGAAAAGGGAAGAAAACTAACAATCACAAGAAAAAGACACACTTAGTCGAATTAACATTGATAACAAATTTTTATCATTCGTTATTTACGCTTTAGTAGAACTTTTTAATTCACTTCAAATTGGTTGGGAACTATGTCCAAGGTAAGCAATAGAACAAAAATCGCTACTGCACTTGTTGGCGCACTGGCTTTAGCGGGTAGCAACTTCGTTGTTGCAGGTCCTCTAGCTGACGTTCAAAAAGCTGATAGCAGCCTTAATGCTGCGTCTGCCGCGTCACAACAGAAAGTCGACAAATATTTTGACCAAGCACAAGACATGCTTTTTGAGTATGGCAGCGTTGCTGACGAACGTGAGTCATTAAAATCATATAATGATTACGTTGCAGGCTTGGTAGCTGATCAACAAAAAACACTTGATTTAATTCAAACTGACATCAATGGCGTTGATAAATTACGCCAAGGTGTTGTTCCATTAATGTTTAAAATGGTTGAGGCTCTAGATCAGTTTGTTAATCTAGATCTTCCATTCAACACTGAAGTTCGTAAAGCACGTGTTGAAAACCTAAAAAGTATTCTTAATACAGCAGAGGTGACTCTTGCTGAAAAATACCGTTTGATCCTTGATGCATACAGCATTGAACGTGAATACGGTAGCTTCGTTGCAGTTCACACTGGTAAATTAAGCTTAGACGGTAAAGAAGTGTTAGTTGACTTCTTCAACCTAGGTCGTGTTGCACTTTACGCACAAAGCTTAGATCAGAAAATAGCATGGATGTATGACGCTGACGCTAAAACTTGGAACAAGTTAGAAGACAGCTACTTACGCGATATTACAAAAGGTATTCGTATTGCTCGTAAGCAAGGCGCTCTAGACCTATTCGCATTACCAATTCCTGCTGCGGAGACTGCACAATAATGAAGAAGTTAATTACATCAGCGCTAGTGGCTGCAACTTTCTCTTTAACAGCCGGTATGGTTTCTGCTGCTGATGCACCGAAAAATATTGACCAGCTGTTACAGCAAGTTAAAGTTGATCGTGCAAATGACGGTAAAACCAACGCTAAACGCGAAAGAGAATTCCAAGCAGAACGTGGCGATAAAGCTGCTCTACTTAAGCGTGAAAAAGACGCTTTATCTGCTGAAAAACAGCGCGGTAAAGATTTAAACCAAGCCTTCTTAGATAACGAGCGTAAAATTGCTCAGTTAGAAGAAGACTTAAAAACTGCTCAAGGTGACTTGGGTGAAATGTTCGGTGTTGTTAAAGGTGAAGCTGGCGATTTCGCTGGTAAACTTGCTGCATCGAATATCAGTGCACAGTTTCCAGGTCGCGATACATTTATTGCTGACTTAGGCGCTCGTAAATCATTACCGAAAATTGAAGAACTAGAACAATTCTGGGAAGCTCAATTATTTGAAATGGTTCAATCGGGTAAAGTCGTTAAGTTTGATGGTGCAGTTACAGCCATCGACGGTAACGTTGTGAATACTTCTATTCACCGTGTTGGTCCGTTTAACTTAACTGCTGAAGGTAAATATGTTGTTTACAAGCCAGAATTAAGCTTGATTCAAGAGTTATCTCAACAGCCTGAAGGTTACCAAGTGAGTGCAGTCGGTTCATGGGAAAATACCACATCTGGTAATGCTCCTTTCTATATCGACCCTGCACGTGGCGTGTTACTAAACATCTTCACTAACAAGGCTAGCCTTGAAGACCGTTTAGAAGCCGGTGGTACAATTGGTTATATTATTTTGGCTCTACTTGCATTAGGTGCATTAATTGCTCTTGAGCGCTTAGTTACACTTACTGTTATTGGCGGTAAAGTGAATAGTCAGCGTAAGAACATCGATAACCCAGGTAACAATGCTCTAGGCCGTATCTTGAAAGTTTACCAGTCTAACAAAGATGTTGATGTTGAGACATTAGAGTTAAAACTGGATGAAGCTATTCTAAAAGAAACGCCAGCTTTAGAAGCGCGTATCTCTATTATTAAAGTTATCGCTGCTATCGCACCTATGATGGGTCTACTAGGTACTGTTACCGGTATGATCGCAACCTTCCAATCAATTCAGTTATTCGGTACTGGTGACCCTAAATTGATGGCTGGTGGTATCTCTATGGCGCTTATCACTACGGTTCAAGGTCTTATCGCTGCATTACCGTTAATGTTATTGCATGCAATCGTTGTTGCGCGTAGTAAGTCTATTGTTCAAGTTCTTGAAGAACAAAGTGCTGGTATTATTGCAGAACATGCTGAGAAGAGGGCTGACTAATGATGCTAATCCTGATGGACGTATGGGATTCCGTCAGGGGCTTCATGGCCTCCGGAGGCGATGTCCTCTGGTTGGTTGCAGCAGTGCTATTCCTAATGTGGGTGTTAATGCTTGAACGTTATTGGTATCTAAATTGGATATCACCTAAACAACATCAAGCAGTAATTGCCTCATGGGAAGCAAGAGAAGAAACAACTTCTTGGCATGCTCACCGTATCCGTGAAGCTTGGGTATCCCAAGCGAAGCAAGATTTGAATGCACGTATGCTGTTAATCAAAACCCTAGTAGCCATTTGTCCAATGATTGGTTTATTAGGTACCGTAACCGGTATGATTTCAGTATTCGATGTGATGGCAGTTCAGGGGACGAGTAATGCTCGTTTAATGGCCGCTGGTATCTCTATGGCCACTATGCCGACTATGGCAGGGATGGTTGCAGCGCTATCGGGTGTTTTCTTTAGCACTCGTTTAGACTCAAAAATGAGAATCAGTTTAGAAAAGCTAAAAGACAGCATGCCTCACCACTAGAGAGAGATTGAACATGGCACGTAAGAAGCATTCCAGTATGGAAGAGGAAGCTCAAATTGATATGACCCCGATGCTAGACATCGTGTTTATCATGCTGATCTTCTTTATTGTAACCACATCGTTTGTTAAGCCATCTGGCTTAGACTACAACAAGCCTAAAGCGTCACAGGCTACGTCTAAACCATCGGCAAACATTTTTATTGGCATCAGCAAAACTGGCGTCATTATGATGGAAAACCGTCAGGTTGATATCGAACGTGTAACCGCTAACGTAGAACGTATGTTAGCTGAAGCACCTGAAGCAGCTGTATTGATTCAAGCAGACAAAGACGCTTTACATGGTCTAGTTGTTAAAGTGCTTGATAACGTGAAAGCTGCGGGTATTGACAAAATTTCAGTATCAGCGGGGAATGAGTAATATGCTAAGAGCACTCGTATCAATAATCATTGGTGCTGCAGTGACTTTTGGGCTGTTTGCTTTCATGGCTTTCCTAGTCGGCGGCGGTGCGCAGCGCAACGGCGATTCAGCGGAATCCCCTGTTATTGAAATTACGATGGATAAACAGGATTCGAAGGCACAGAAAAAACCAAGGGTTACACCTAAGCCACCTCCACCACCGGAGCAGCCACCGAAGCCGGATACTACTCCGCCTGACTCATCATCTAATATTGACACCAACTTGGCGTTCAATATGGGTGGGATTGAATCTGGTGGTCCAAGTACAGGTTTCAAGCTAGGCAATATGATGACCCGTGATGGTGATGCTACGCCTATCGTTCGTATTGAGCCTCAGTATCCAATTGCTGCAGCTCGAGATGGTAAAGAGGGTTGGGTTCAACTTACCTTTACTATCAACGAACTAGGTGGTGTTGATGATGTATCTGTTATCAAAGCTGAACCTAAGCGTTTATTCGATCGTGAAGCGATTCGCGCATTGAAGAAGTGGAAATATAAGCCAAAGATTGTTGATGGTAAGCCATTAAGACAAGCTGGCATGACAGTACAACTTGATTTTACTTTAGAGAAGGGAGGTAGATAATGCGTAAAGTTACTAGTATCGCTACAGCGTTATTACTTTCAGTCTGTACAAGTGCAATGTTGTCTGGTTCTGCATTTGCAGCTGAAAAGTGTGAGATTGATAAGCGTCAATCTCGTGCAGTAGGCGAAAGTGCAGCTAAAAAAGTACAAAAATCTTTTGAAGCGTATACCGAAGGTAATTTAGATCAAGCCATTTCAATATTGCTTGAAGCTAATGCTAAAAACGATTTCGACAAAGCTTATGTTGATCGTATGTTAGGTAACTTCTACGCTGAAAAAGGTCAGATGGGTACAGCAATCAAGTATTTAAAGACTGCTGTAAACGCTGATATTCTTGGTGGTACAGATCATGCTGCAACAATGCGTTTGTATGCGGATTTATTACTACAGGAAAAAAAGTTTAAAGAAGCGATTCCATACTATTACAAGTGGATGGACTTTACCTGTAAAGCTGATGCGCAAATGTATCGCCGAATCGGTATTGCTCACACTGAACTGAAAGAATGGAACAAAGTACTGCAAGTAGCTGATAAGGGTTTATCTTTAGCTGAAGCACCTGATAAAGGTCTGTATCAGATGAAGTTAACTGCTTACTTTAACCAGAAAAAGTACAAAGAAGCCGTAAAAGTATTAGAAGTTATGGTTCCTTTGTTCCAAGACGACAAGCGTCTATGGGTTCAGTTAGCTCAGTTTTACTTAATGACTGAAGATTATGATAAATCATTAGCAACTTATGATTTGGCTTATAAAAATGGCTTTTTAGAGACAGACGGTAACATTACTCGTTTAGCTCAATTGTTAGCGCAAAAAGGTTCGCCTTACAAAGCGGCAACAATTTTTGAAAAGCACATGAAGTCAGGTCTTATTGCTGAAAACGAGAAGAGTTTATCTACTCTTGCTGGTTTTTATCATAATGCTAAAGAGCTAAAAGAAGCTGCTTACTATTACGGTAAAGCTGCTGCTGTTAGCAATAAGGGTGATTTATTCTTAAAGCAAGGTCGTATCTTAGCTTTAGAACAAAAATTCAATGATGCAATTCCAGTGCTCAAAAAAGCACTTGATGCAGGGATTGATAACCCTGGCGAAGCTCAGTTTGAGTTAGCTTTAGCATACCTCAGTTTGAAAAAGTACAAGTCAGCTTATAATCGTGCAGTTCTTGCTGCCAATGATAAGAAGACTGAACGTAGTGCAAGAAGCTATATTTCTTATATTAAAGAAAAAGCGCGTATTCACAACGTCACGCTTTAACGACTAGTGCTAGTAAAAAAAGCCCCTTTTTAGGGGCTTTTTTATTGCCTGATATTTAGTGGTTGCTCATGGATTGTGTACTAAATTGTTAATTTATGTGTATTTGAATAAGTTTAGTTTCAAGTGATGCGCTGCATAGATACAATGTAGTCATGATTTTATCCAAGTTTTTAAATTGCTTACAGATGGACTTAATTCTGTGTCCTTCAGCGTGAGCCTATAACCCTGTGTGAATGTGTTAAGGAATAATAACAATGAAAAAAACGATGTTGGCATTGTCTGTGTCATTATTAATCGCCACTCAAGGGTGTTCAGATAATACTATTGCGCCTGAAGTAAACAATACCCAAAGCGCTTCAAAGAGCTTGGTTGTTGAACAAACTGCTTCCGAAAAATACTTGGCGATGGTCGATGCTTTTTTTAATGACCAGCTAAAGCTTGAACCTATTTATGCTACTTTTGTTGGGGTTAACGACTATAACGACCAATTTGGTGGTTCATTAACTGACGCATACTTAACCGAACGTCATCAACTCAATAGCCGTTATTTTGATTTAGCCAAATCAATAGATGTTGAACAATTATCTGCTCCGCTTAAATTAAGCTATGACATGTTTGTGTATGATCGCAACATGGAGCTTATTGGCGAAACGTATCCAGAACGTTTTTTACCCATTAATCAGTTTTATAGTACCGTGTTTACCATGGTTCAATTGGGAACGGGTGAAAGTGCACAACCATTTAAAACGGTAGAAGATTATAAAAATTGGTTATCAAGGCTTCGTGGATTCATTAAATGGACAGAATTAGCTCAACAACGTATGGATGAGGGTATAGCAAGTAAAGTCGTACTTCCTCGAGTGTTAGTTGAAAGAATCATTCCCCAGTTAGATGCTCAATTAGTGGAAGGTGCGAAGAACAGCTTATTCTATTCGCCTATTAATTTGATGCCAGAGAGTTTTAGTGCGGATGAAAAATCTGATCTGACTCAACAATATCAAACTGTGATTGAAAAAGAGTTACTGCCTGCTTTAGCTCAGTTACGTCAATATGTTAATGACGTATATTTGCCAAATGCAAGAGCATCAGATGGTTGGTGGGGGTTACCAAATGGTAAAGATTGGTATCAACAACTGGCCAATAGCCATACAACCACAACATTGCCTGTAGATGAAATACATCAAATAGGCTTGTCTGAAGTCGCTCGAATTTTATCAGAGATGGACAAGGTCAGAGAACAGGTTGGGTTTAAAGGCGATCTAACTGCATTTTTTGCTTCATTATCTTCTGAGCCTCAATACTTTTTTACTGATAAACAAGATTTGATTGATGGTTATATGACTATTAAAGATCAGATTAATGCGGTTTTACCTCAATATTTTGATGTAATGCCAAAAGCCGATTATATCGTTAAACCTGTAGAAGCCTTTAGGGAGAAATCGGCTGCAGGTGCTTCATATGAATCTCCGGCTGTAGATGGATCTCGTCCGGGTATTTTTTATATCAATACGTATAATTTAAAAGCCCAGCCTAAATGGGGAATGACAACGCTATCGTTACATGAAGCCGCTCCAGGTCATCACTTCCAGATAGCTATCAAACAAGAATTAACGGATGTGCCTCAGTTCCAACGTTTCCAAGGATATACTGCCTTTGAAGAAGGTTGGGCTTTGTATGCAGAATATTTAGGAATTGAAATGGGCGTGTTCAATGACCCATATCAATATTTTGGTAAGCTTTCTGATGAAATGCTCAGAGCTATGCGTTTAGTGGTTGATACCGGGCTGCACGCAAAAGGTTGGAGCCGTGAGCAAGCTATTCAATACATGAAAGACAATTCGCCAATGGCTGAGTCTGATATCGTCGCTGAAGTAGAGCGCTATATGGCGATCCCTGGTCAAGCTTTGTCATACAAAGTGGGTCAATTGACGATTTTACGTTTACGTGCCGATGCTGAAAAAGCATTAGGTGATAAGTTTGATTTAAAAGGTTTCCATGATCAGCTATTAACTACGGGGTCGTTACCAATGGCCGTAATGGAAAATAAGATAGCGACTTGGATAAAAACCGAATCAGCCAAATAATGGTTTAGAATAGAGTGCTTAAGGTCTTGTTGATTTTCTAGGTTATTTAACCTTTACATATCAACAAGCCTGCGGTGTCATCTTAGTGTCATTATGTTAGTGTTATTTTTTAATTGAGAATATTTTTTAGGAGCCTTTATATGGTACAAGCAACAGCAAGACATTTACTCGTTAGCACGCAAGAGCAATGCGAATCGTTAAAGCAACAAATTGAAGCCGGTGCGGACTTTGCAGATGTCGCTAAAACAAACTCTTCTTGTCCTTCTGGCGCTCAAGGCGGCGACTTGGGTTCTTTTGGCCCAGGTATGATGGTCAAAGAGTTTGATGAGGTGGTATTTAGTGCCCCGTTAAATGTTGTTCAAGGCCCAGTTAAGACTCAATTTGGTTATCACTTACTTGAAGTGACTAGTCGTGGTTAATGCTTAATGCATTAATTGAGGAAATGGCAGCCTAGGCTGCCATTTTTTATGGATGTTAAATCGTTTTTAGAATCATGAAGGCTAACTATGCAAGCAATGTTATACGCCGATAAAGTGGTGTTACGTAATTTGACCTTAGCGGATTGGGATGATTTTCTATCATTGCATTTAGATACATCAGTACAACAATACATTCGCCCAGTAGAGAGTGAAGACAATATCAAAGCTATTTTTGCTCAGCGCATTGAGCCTTGGGCATTCGAGGCTGGTGAATGGCTATCTTTAGTCATTGAGCGTCTTGATACCCACGAATTTGTTGGGTTAATAGGTTTTAGGTGTGATGATTTATTGCTAAAGCGCGCAGAAGTAGGGTATTTGATTGCGCCATCCCAGCAAGGTATGGGGTTTGCCACCGAAAGCTTACGCGCTGTTATTGATTGGGGATCTTTACAATATAACATGCATAAATTTTTTGGCATTTGTGCCAGTGAAAATATTGCATCACAGCGCGTTCTTGAGAAAGTCGGGTTTATTTTGGAGGGAACATTACGACAACACAGTTGCATAAATGGCACTTGGTTTGATGATTGTTACTTAGGTTTATTAACGTCGCAAAGGTTGTAATTGTGCATTCATATTACGCATAAATAGAAAATAAATTGCATCATGCACTGTATTCTATTGGGCATTTGTCACATAATACGTAATACAAGTGAAAACTATTCTCGTTAGCAGGTAAAACTTTGATCTAGATTCGAGTTTCGCCGGCTAAGCTCAGATAAAATTTCAGACGTTAATAATGTTGTTGAAGGTATATGTTACATGAAGCTGAGTGAACTAAAAGCAGGTGACCGCGCCATTATCTCTGAAATCGGTCAATTAACGTTACCGCAAACCGTAAAGCGTAAGTTGTTATCAATGGGCATAACACCCAATACACATTTTTCTTTTATTCGCCGAGCACCGATGGGATCTGGGGTTGAATTAGATTTACGTGGCAGTAAATTATGTATGCGTTGTGATTTAGCCGATATCATTGAGGTAGTAATAACTAATGACTAAACAATTCCATTGCGTCACGGTAGGTAATCCAAACGCGGGTAAATCGACCCTTTTTAATGCGCTCACTGGTGCCAATCAACAAGTGGGTAACTGGTCTGGCGTAACCGTCGAAAAGAAAACCGGTAAATTCAATTACTCTGGCGTTGAAATCTCTCTCACCGACTTACCCGGCATCTATGATTTATTGCCAGCCGGCAACAGTTGTGATTGTTCTTTAGATGAACAAATTGCTCAAAACTATTTAGCCAATCAACAAGTTGATGCCATTATGAACCTTGTTGATGCCACAAACGTAGAGCGTCATCTCTACCTAACGACTCAGCTGCGTGAGCTCGGTATTCCGATTATTGTTGTTATTAATAAAATTGACGCGGCCAAAAAGCTGGGCATCAATATCAATGTTGCAGATATGTCTAGCCGTTTAGGTTGTCCTGTTATTGCCATCAGTTCTCGTAATCAAGCTGATGTTGAGCAATTACAATCAGATGTATTGACCTTATTAAACAGCAACGAGGCAACAATACCTTTAGTCCTGCAATATTCTGACGATATTGAAGCCAGTATCAATGCGTTACAGAACCAGAATGATAGTCAAGACCTACCAACGCTTAGCCGGGGTCAAGCCTTATCTATTTTAGCTAACTGTCATGGTAATGCTTGTGGTACCAGTGAAGTACAGCTACACGAGACCGTGCAGCAATGTGCTCAACGTGCAGAGCAAAATGGCGAAGATATTGAAATTATGATCGCGACGACGCGATATGATTATGTGCAAAAAGTATTTGAATCTTCAGTAAACCAAGGAAAGCACATCAGTGCTTCTGATAGATTAGATAAAGTGGTGTTGCATCCGGTTTTGGGTATTCCTGTATTCCTGTTCGTTATGTACTTAATGTTTTTATTCAGTATTAACGTAGGTAACTCATTTATTGATTTCTTCGATATCACAGCAGGGTCAATTTTTGTCGATCACTTTGGTGCGTTATTAGCATCAATGGGCTCGCCTGATTGGTTAGTGACCATTTTAGCTGGCGGGGTTGGCCAAGGTATTCAGACTGTTGCAACGTTTATTCCGGTAGTCGCGGCGTTATTTTTAGCATTATCGGTATTAGAAGCGTCTGGTTACATGGCCCGAGCAGCATTTGTGGTGGACGGTTTAATGCGTCGCATCGGTTTACCTGGCAAAGCTTTCGTACCTATGATTGTCGGTTTTGGTTGTTCAGTACCGGCAATTATGGCAACCAGAACCCTAGGCAGTGAACGGGAACGCATCGTGACAGGCATGATGGCCCCGTTTATGTCTTGTAGTGCTCGTTTGCCAGTGTATGCGTTATTTGCGGCAGCGTTTTTCCCGCAATCTGGTCAAAACTTAGTGTTCCTTCTGTATATCATTGGTATCTTTGCTGCTATTGGCACTGGGTTACTATTACGTAAAACAGTATTACCAGGTACAAGCAGCGCAGTGGTAATGGAACTTCCAAGTTATGAAATGCCTAAAACCAAAGCGGTGTTCTCTCGCACTACAAAGCGCACTAAAAGCTTTATTATGGGCGCAGGCAAAACCATTATTATTGTTGTAACCTTGCTTAACTTCGTTAATGCAATTGGTACAGATGGCTCTTTTGGCCATGAAGACAGTAAAGAATCATTATTAAGTGTCGCCAGCCAACAAGTTACGCCGCTATTTGCACCAATGGGCATTGAACAAGACAACTGGGCAGCCACTGTGGGTATTATTACCGGTATATTTGCCAAAGAAGCGGTGGTAGGTACATTAAACAGTTTATATAGCACTGCTGATGGCGATGAAGAAGAAATGCTGTCTATATGGGATAGCGTTAAAGTTGGTCTAGCCACAATCCCTACCAATTTATTGGGTATTGAGCCAGATGATCCATTATCTATTGCGATAGCGAGTATTACTGATTTAGATGAAGCTGCAGCAGAGTTGTCTGTTGATACTTCAACCTTTAGCGCGTTACAGAGTGGCTTTAAAAGCCAGTTAGCCGCTTTTTCATATCTATTGTTCATATTGCTTTATACACCTTGTGTGGCTGCAATGGGGGCTTTAGTTAATGAGTTTGGCGCTAAGTGGGCTCGATTTGCAGCAATTTGGACGTTTTCATTAGCATACGGCTCAGCTACAGTTATCTATCAGGGTGCGACGTTTACTCTGCATCCTTTACAGTCGGCCAGTTGGATTGGATTCTTTGCGGTGGCATTAGTTGCTTTTTACATGTGGTTAAGTAAAAAAGGCAGACAAGCTCAACAGATTATTCCTGGGATCCGTATTGTGACTGAATAACCATTGTCGGACAGTTAACGTTAAACTAAAAACCCAGCCTAGCTGGGTTTTTACTTTTCAAGAAAGAAAACAGCCTTCTAATCAGGTTCTATTGGAGTGATTTGATGTTTTTTGTTTATCTGACGATCTTTTTCCTCGCTAGTAGTTGTAACTGCTGAAGATCTGTAGGATCATCTGTTTTTTATTCATATTGCCATTGTGTGCCAAGAGGAATTCCATGAGTCATGTGGACACCGAAGTACGTCCTAGTAACTTCATTCGTAATATCATAGACGAAGACCTAAGTAGCGGTAAGCACAGCCAAGTTCATACTCGTTTTCCGCCAGAACCTAACGGCTTTTTGCATATTGGACACGCTAAGTCTATTTGCTTAAATTTTGGTATTGCAAAAGATTACCAAGGTCAATGTAACTTACGATTTGACGATACTAATCCTGAAAAAGAAGACATTAACTATGTTAAGTCTATTCAGGAAGATGTGCGTTGGTTAGGCTTTCAATGGTCTGGCGATATTCGTTATTCATCAAATTATTTTGACCAATTGCATCAGTATGCAGTGGAGCTCATCACAAAAGGTCTGGCTTATGTTTGCTTCTTAAATGGCGAACAAACACGTGAGTACCGTGGCACATTAAAAGAGCCGGGTAAAAATAGCCCATACCGTGACACTAGCCCTGAAGAAAACCTCGCGCTATTTGAAAAAATGCGCATGGGTGAGTTCAAAGAAGGTGAGTGTGCGCTTCGTGCCAAAATTGATATGGCATCACCTTTTATGTGTATGCGCGATCCGATTATTTATCGTATTCGTTTTGCTCATCATCATCAAACAGGTGACAAGTGGTGCATTTATCCAATGTATGACTTCACGCATTGTATTTCAGATGCGATTGAAAATATCACTCATTCAATTTGTACATTAGAGTTTCAAGACAACCGTCGTTTGTACGACTGGGTACTCGATCATTTAGATGATTTCCAAGCGCCTAATCGCACACGTCAATATGAGTTTTCTCGTTTAAATCTTGAATACACTTTGATGTCAAAGCGTAAGTTAAACGATTTAGTCACTCGCAAATTGGTTGATGGCTGGGATGACCCGCGTATGCCAACTATTGCTGGATTACGTCGTCGTGGTTATACACCCGCTTCTATTCGAGAATTTTGCTTACGCATTGGCGTGACTAAACAAGAAAACTTGATTGAAGTCGGTATGTTGGACGCATGTATTCGTGAAGAATTAAACGAACATGCGCCACGTGCAATGGCAGTATTAAGACCTGTTAAAGTGGTTATAGAAAACTACCTTGATACCTCGCCTGAAAAAATCACGGCTCCAGCACATCCTAACAATGAAGCGATGGGTACGCGTGAGCTGTCTTTTGGTCGCGAGCTGTTTATTGATGTTGAAGACTTTAAAGAAGAAGCCAATAAACACTTCAAACGCCTTGTTTTAGGCAAAGAAGTGCGCTTACGTAATGCTTACATCATTAAAGCTGAACGCTGTGATAAAGATGCTGAAGGTAACATCACAACTATTTACTGTACTTACGATGCTGACACGCTAGGTAAAAACCCAGCAGACGGCCGTAAGGTAAAAGGTGTTATCCATTGGGTTGAAGCTAGCACGGCTAAACCTGCTGAGTTCCGTCTTTATGATCGTTTATTCACCAATGAAAACCCAGCAGCATTTGAGACAGTGGATGAAGTGATTAATCCAGAGTCTTTAGTTGTTGTGAATGGTTTAGTTGAGCCAAGCCTCGTGAGCGCTGAAGCTGAAAAAGCCTATCAATTTGAACGTGAAGGTTACTTTTGCGCCGATAGTAAAGACTCAAGTGCAGAACATTTAGTCTTTAACTTAACGGTGCCACTGCGCGATACGTTCGCATAGTGAGTACAATTGATAAATAGTACGATCAAAAAAGGCGCTAGCAGCGCCTTTTTTATATCGAGAATTTAGGGTTTTATTGCATCATAGGGCCAAAACCCACACTCCATAAAATGATACTTGAAGCCATTAAAGCGACCAATAGTACCAACCCTGCAGTAACTACAGAGCTTGCGTAAATAAAGCCTTTTTCTTCGGGTATGTTCATAATAATGGGTACCCCAGCGTAAAGCAGGTATACCGAGTAAGCCAATCCAATTAACCCCACCACCATAATAAACCAAAGAACAGGATATAAAGCGGATAACCCGACCATAAACAATGGGGTAGCAGTATATGCAGCAAGTTCTAGTGCTTGAGTATATGTGGGATCTGCATCAAACGTTCTTCCCATCCAAAATGCCAAATAAGCTAATGCCAATACGCCAACAATCAAGCCGAAGTACATCCCAATAGACATAAACATTGCGCTTTTAGAGGTTAAAAATAGTGGCTCGCCCACACCAGGATGCCAACCAATATGGGCTGTAGCAAAGTATGAACATACTGCAGGAATTAGCGCGATAAGTAACACATGACTTAAGCTACTTTTCAGTGCTTCGTGATTTTTTTCAATTGTTTGCCACTCTTGTTTTGGATGAGTGTAAAGCCCCATTAAGTGATTTAGTACCATTATAGTTATCCTTGTTTAGCATTTTCGACCTAGCTCGCCAAACTACAGACGAACTGACTACAGCTCATTATCAATCGCCTTAATCAGCTCACAACACTTTGCAAAAGACTGATAAAAGCTAAACATAAAAACTGTTTACTGTCTGTTGCTAAGCTATCACCTCATCCCAACCAGAGGTTCTCTTTAAGGAGATTGAAGACATTGGTTAACGGAGTCATCAATTAAAGTGTTAATGTTTCGTTAAATTCCCAATGCTAAGTCTATTTATTGAACATAAATAGACTTTCGTCAAGTTGTATTACGATTTCAGCTTCAGAAAAGATCATCAAAACGGTAAAATGAACCTCAATGTTAGACTCGGATCGATATACAAATGCAGCAACTACTCGCGCCAATTAATCAATTTCTAGGCTGTGAAACCCCAAACAGTTGGATTGAGCTCGCTAAACAGCCCGAACAATTAACGGCTTTACTGATTGATCATTGCAACTGTGAGCGAAAAAAATACTCAATTTAGTCAGAATAATTAGCGTGTTTATGTAAGCGATTGATTGCTATTGACTTTTTTATCCACCTCAATATGTGCAATACAAAAGCACATTAACTGCACAGCCTCGGTTAGATAATGTTGATATCTGCATAACAAGATAAAATATCTGAACCAAAATCCTTACTTTTTATCGACAAATTTATACTTTTTCCGTGTTAAAATTCTATTAATGCTCAAAGAGACTGAATGCAACAAATGACAAACCAACAATTATTAGAACCGATATACGCTTTTTTAAAGTGTTCGACACCAGAAGCTTGGATTGAAGAAGCAAAAAAACCTGAAAATTTATCAATCCTGTTACGCGACCACCTAATCTGTGAGTTAAAAGCTGCTCAAAGTGCCGCTCTGTTATTAAAACGATATGTATTAGATGATGATGGGGCAGGGCAAGTTGCAAAGCTTATAGACCCTTACAATCAATATGCTTATAAGCTGGTCGGCAGTTTAGATACTTTAAAGGCAAAAAATACATTATCAATTAACCTTGAACCACGTCCAGACTGCAAGTTTGGTCAAGATATGATTGATAAGATGGTTTTACTCATTAGGGAAGAACTTCATCATTTTTATCAAGTTTTAGAAATTATTGAAGATAATCAATTTACTTATGAAACCATAGCGGCTTCTTCTTATGCCAGAGTTATGATCAAGCATATCCGCAATCACGAACCTGAAACATTGATTGATAAATTGATTGTTGGAGCATTCATAGAGGCACGTTCTTGTGAGAGATTTGCGAAAATAGCACCTAACTTACCGCCAAAAATTGGTAAGTTTTACATTTCTTTATTACGCTCAGAAGCCCGACATTTTCAAGATTATCTGGACTTGGCAGAGCAAATAGCAGGAAAAAAAATAGATGAGAGAATAGCCTTTTTCGCTGAAATTGAAGCTGATTTTATCCAATCACCAGACTTTGATTTTAAATTTCATTCTGGAAGTCCTATTTTTATTTAATCTTAACTGTTTCTTTTGTTAAAAAGAGTGAACAAAGTTTGCAAAATCTTTTGCTACAACCGACACAATGGACTTAAAATCGATTTATATCGTTATTTTAAAGAGTAGTAGGTCGTAAATTCATCCAAATATAGTACTTTTAGTATGCTCTCTAGAGCTTGTGTTGAACTTAACAATATGATTTAAAAGGAATTTAAATGAAATCAATGGAATTTATTAAAGGTGATTTTAAAATATCAGAGTGGTCTATTGAAGATGACAAGCTGGTCTACGGAACTTTTAAAACAGAAGAGCTTCCTATCTCAGAGATAACTAGTATAAAAACTTTGGAGATTATAAGAAAAAAGCACTTTATAGAGCTGAAATTTTCTACTGGTCAATACGCAACCGCCACAATGGATAGTAAAACCTACGAATTTTTTTATACCCTTTTTGTAAAAAATGGTAACAAAAGTAAAAGAATTAAACTCCCAATTACAGGGAAGTCTGAGAAGAATATTTTCTGGACAATCGGAGGTGCGTTCGTTTTAATTAGTTATGTTCTCAGTGGTTCAAATGATAATCCACCAACGCCAAATTCTAGCTCAACGCAATCAACAAACACTTCAAGCATTTCCGCAGAATCATGTATAGCAAATATAAATGCAATAACTATGTATGATATACCCAGATTCAGAACCGTGAGTAAGTCAAATTACTCAGTTCAAGTTAGTTATACAAACTACTCAGGTAAAGTGCATCAATTCAAGTGTGAAAATGGCAAAATTCAACTTTTTGCTGAAGGTGCTGGAATATGGATGGATATGTAACTCTCTTTTTAATAATATTTCCTACGAATCTCGGATTGATCTCAGGTTCTTCTTTATGCCTTTAGAGAAGATAATATAATTACTGTGGTATTCACTGATTAGTTTACTTCGTTCTTGCCCATCAGTCTCATATGCTTTATCAAGGGTTTGAAACAATTCGTATACATTACGCTCATAGTCGATAAAATCGTACTTAAATTGGGTTAGCTCTTTTTCGGTGAGTAATGATTTAGCATAGTCTACCTTCCGTGAATAAGAACAAATATTTTCTCGCATTTCTTGAGATAAAGAAGTTCGTTCTTGCTTGTGGTTTTTATAGACTGGTGGTGTTTTCAATGTACTATGTTCATCCCAGTAGATACCATTATATCGTGAAGCTAAATCAAGAGCATTTATAGCAATTTCTTCTAATTCATAAAATGCCTTAAATCGTTCTGAAAATACATACTGATTTCGCCAAATATTAAGACCATACAAGGCTACAATTGCTGCAAATAAAGTTGCTAAGGCTGAAAGAGTAGTAGAAAAGCCATTGATTATTATCAATACATCATTTTCCACATTGAGATTAATTCCGAAGATAACACCGACTAAAACGAGTGCAAAACAGCAGGAAACAATTACGCCATCAATCTTCATTTAACCACCATATTGTTAACTGCTTATGAAAGGCTCACCCGATAAAGTCGGCTGCCCAAGTTATTGATTTATATCATCCTACATCCACTATATTTTTGAGTAAAGTGATAAAGTATTCTTAAAATCCCAAAAAACTGAGGTTGCTCGTTAATTTTATTTAAAAATAAGGATAAAATTTATTTTAAATATTATCAATAGCTTATGTCGTTTTGAATGGGTGTGGATTACAGCTATAGACCTAATTTATGAGCTGTTTTATTTAAATTAGGCCAATTTCATTATACCAATATGCGAAATTTGTTCATTCGGTTGAACAGAGTTTAACCCGTGAAAAATGTAATATTTAAAAGCACCGAGCTATTTTTTTTAACTTCCCTATTCAATTTGAATCTAACATTTTATTATTTAATATCATTATGTTAGCTGTTAAGCGTAGCAATATGCACACCTATTGTTTTAATGAGCTTAAAGCGGCACAAACAGCCATGATGATGATCCGCAAATACGCTATTGATAAACAAAGTGCGCAAGTGCTCGTTACCTGGGCAAAGCCTTATGAAGACTTTGTATACAGTCAAGATCGTGATGTTGAGGCATTTTTAAATCGTGATATTAAAAAGAACGACATCACTAGTGAGCTCGTGGCTAATACGGCCATAAAAAACAGTGCTGATTTAATGGTGAAAATGGTGCGTTTAATCAAAGATATCTAGCGTCAATTAACTTGGCCGGTTCCGCGTCAATTATCTTGGCCGGTTGACACCGAATTTTATTTGCTCTTATTGAGCGCTGTTTTGCGTCGGTAACTTTCACCTTCGCAATGAATAATCGTT
>NZ_JBOZPS010000026.1:0-42216 GCF_050849305.1 Shewanella sp. MF05960
ACCTGCTGATCAGTGATTCGTGTTCCCGGCACAGTGAACTCCTCCGTTCTGCTGTACCGAACCTTATCAGATCAACCGGCCAAGATAATTGTCGCTAGACCGGCCACCGTAATTGTCGCTTAATACAAAGAAGAGTTTCATCATTTTGAACAAGTTTTGCAAATTATGACGGCCAGAAATATTGAATACAGCAACATTCGTGCAGGCACATACGCAAAACAGCTTATTAGCCATGTTCGTACTCATGAACCGTTAAAAATTGTCGATAAATTAATTGTTGGCGCTTTTATTGAGGCTAGATCTTGTGAACGCTTTGCTAAGCTGGCACCGCATTTGGATGATGAGTTGGCTAGGTTTTATGTGTCGTTATTACGCTCAGAAGCACGACATTTTCAAGACTACTTGGTATTGGCGCAAAACATTGCAGGTAAAGATATTAGTGAGCGGGTTGCCTATTTTAGAGCGCAAGAAGCAGCATTGATTTTATCCGAAGATAGCGAATTTCGCTTTCACAGTGGCGTTCCTGTATCTCACTAAATCCCAGTATCTTATAAACTAGGATCAAAGCGCTAGGCTGAGAAGGGCCTTTGTTGCAACTCGCAGCCTTGTGAGCTAACGGATAACACACTGCCTTGCGTATACCAATCGCCAACAACTACACGTTGTTTATTATCGGCTAAGTGATGAATGTCAGGTCTGTGAGTATGACCGTGTATCATGCGTTGACAGTCAGTAGCCGATAAGAGCGCATCGACAGCTGTTGGTTCAACATCCATTATCTCGTAATGCTTTTGTTGATTACCTTTAATACTTTTTTGACGAATTTTCGCCGCAATATTCAAGCGAGTTTGCTTTGGCAAGATATTGGCATAAATCCACCGAACGAGCGCAATGCTGCGAAAACGTCTAAAGCGTTGATAAGCTTCATCAAGCGTACAAAGACTGTCACCGTGAAGAATAACCGTTCGAGTGCCATACAAGTCAATGCAATGCACTTCAGGCAGAATTTTCATGCCGGCCTGTTGGCAAAATGCACGTCCAACCATAAAGTCACGATTACCATGAATAAAATAGACTGGCATTAGGGTCGAAACTGACTTTATCGCTTTAGCGATATCTTGAGAAAATGGCTCAGCAATATCGTCACCCATCCATACTTCAAACAAATCGCCAATGATATATAGCGCCTCGGCGTCTTTTAAGCCGTGGGTTAAAAAGTCTAAAAATGCGTGAGTAATATCGGAACGATCAGCACTTAAGTGCAAATCGCCCACAAAGACAGTGCGCTTCAAAATTACGCTTTTACGCTGACGTTGTTGATCACAACGGCTTCTAAAGGCACATCTTGATGCATACCACGGTTACCAGTGGCTACCGCTTTGATTTTTTCAACAACATCTAAACCTTCAACCACTTCACCAAATACACAGTAGCCCCAACCTTGAGAGGTTTCTGATTTAAAATCCAGGAAGGTGTTGTCATTGATGTTAACGAAAAATTGAGCCGTAGCAGAGTGCGGATCTGAAGTACGCGCCATTGCGACAGTGCCTTTACGGTTTGATAAACCATTGCTAGCTTCGTTTTTCACCGTTTCATTGCAACGCTTTTGGCCCATATCTTCGGTAAAACCACCACCTTGGATCATAAAACCATCAATAACACGGTGGAATATGGTGTTGTCATAAAAGCCTTCTTCGACATACTTCATGAAGTTAGCTACTGTTAAAGGTGCTTTTTCGGCATCAAGTTGTAGAGTAATGTCGCCGTAATTTGTGTGTAAAGTAACCATTAATATTCACCTAGAAAAAATAATTTGCGCGATTCTAACTTATCTTGGTTGCAGCATAAAGTGCAGTGTTCAAAACCAGTGACATCATGATAGACTCATCAATAACATTTACCGTTATGAATTAGTGTAAAAGAGAACTTTTGATGTTGAAAATTTACAATAGTATCAGTCGTGAAAAACAAGAATTTAAACCAATAAACCCTGGCAAAATTGGCATGTATGTTTGTGGCGTGACAATTTATGATTTGTGTCACATTGGTCACGGGCGTACTTTTGTTTCATTTGACATGATCGTACGCTATTTACGTTACATTGGTTATGAGGTGAATTTTCAGCGCAATATTACCGATGTTGATGACAAAATCATTAAACGTGCCGCTGAGAACAATGAATCTTGCGATGCATTAACAGAACGTTTAACGGTAGAAATGCACCGTGATTTTGATTCGTTAAATATGTTACGTCCAGACTTTGAGCCTCGTGCAACGCTGCACATGCCTGAAATTATCGACATGGTACAATTACTTCTCGACCGTGGTCATGCATATGTTGCCCCAGACGGTGATGTGTTGTTCAGTGTGGCGTCATACAAAGACTATGGCCGCTTATCTGGCCAAAACCTCGATCAATTACAAGCCGGTGCGCGAGTTGAAGTCGATCAAAGCAAGCAAAACCCAATGGATTTTGTATTGTGGAAAATGTCTAAACCTGGCGAGCCTACTTGGGCATCGCCATGGGGTGAAGGTCGTCCAGGCTGGCATATTGAGTGTTCTGCCATGAACAGCAAGCATTTAGGTGTGCATTTTGATATTCATGGTGGAGGCAGTGATTTACAGTTCCCCCATCACGAAAATGAAATCGCTCAGTCTTGCTGTGCTCATGATACGCCATATGTTAACTACTGGATGCATTCTGGTATGGTGATGGTTGATCGCGAGAAAATGTCTAAGTCGTTAGGTAACTTCTTTACTATTCGCGATGTACTTGAACATTATGATCCAGAAACAGTACGTTACTTTTTATTGTCTGGCCATTATCGCAGCCAGTTAAATTATTCAGAAGATAATTTAAAACAAGCCCGTGCAGCGTTAGAGCGTTTATACACAGCGCTTAAAGATTTAGATTTAACTGTTGCAGCAGCGGATGCTGAGCAATATGTCGCTAAATTTAAGCATGCAATGGATGATGACTTTAATACCCCAGAAGCCTATTCAGTGTTGTTTGACATGGTGCGTGAAATCAACCGTCTCAAAACAACAGACATGGCAGCGGCTTCTGCACTAGGCGTGAGCCTTAAGCAGTTAACCGATGTGTTAGGGTTGATTAGCCAAACGCCAGAAGCTTTTTTCAAAGGCGAGGGCACAGATGATGAAGTGGCAGAGATAGAACCCCTAATTGTTGAACGTAACCGCGCTAGAACAGAAAAAGATTGGCCAGCAGCCGATATAGCACGTGATCGTTTAAACGAGCTTGGGGTGATTTTAGAAGACGGCCCAAGTGGCACGACTTGGCGTAAAAAGTAGCTCTGTCATGTATTAAGCAAAAAGCCTGCAAATTGCAGGCTTTTTAATGTCTCACCGTTACTCATGGTCGGTGTAATAACACGATAAGTTAGCTGTGATATTGCTCACAAGCATAAAGCGTGTTTTCTAAAAGACTGGCAATGGTCATTGGCCCAACACCGCCAGGTACCGGGGTGATAAAGGCCGCGTTTTCAACTGCAACATCAAACTCCACATCCCCGACTAATGAGCCATTTTCTAGACGATTAATGCCAACATCAATCACAATGGCACCAGGCTTAATCCATTCACCAGGAATAAACCCGGGTTTACCGACCGCAACCACTAATAAATCCGCCTGACGAACTTTTTGTTCTAAGTTTTTAGTAAAACGGTGACAAGTCGTCGTAGTACAACCGGCTAACAAAAGCTCTAATGTCATTGGACGCCCAACAATGTTCGAAGCGCCAACAACAGTTGCATCTAATCCGTAAGTATCGATCCCTGTCGATTTGATTAACGTCATAATGCCCATGGGTGTGCACGAGCGCAGCACGGGAATACGCTGAGCTAAACGGCCAACGTTATAAGGGTGGAAACCATCAACGTCTTTATCAGGACGAATACGCTCAATCACTTTAGAGTCATCTATATGCTCAGGCAGCGGCAGTTGCACTAAAATGCCGTCTATTTGGGGATTATCGTTACACTGGTCAATTAATGCCAATAACTCCGCTTCTGATGTGCTTGTGTCAAGGTCAAATGATTGCGATTCAAAACCGACTTCTTCACAGGCTCGGCGTTTACTGCCTACGTAAACTTGTGAGGCCGCATCGCTGCCGACTAAAATAACAGCCAGTCCGGGAACTCTTTGGCCAGCGTCTTTGCGTGCGGTGACTTTTTGTTTAAGAGTATTGCGGATAGATTGTGCAATGGCTTTACCGTCAATAAGTTGAGCAGTCATGGCTGTAGAGTTTCCTTTGAATGGCGCGGCTTGAGGCTGATGAATAAATCGGGGTGTATTCTAACAGGCGATTAAAAGAGTGTCATTTGTAAGACAGGGAAATACAGTGAATAAACTATTCGCGCTATGATGCTAATCACTCTTTTTGCTGTTAAATTCAACATATAGACAATTAGCTCAAAAAAATCGTTGACGATAACAAAGTGACTCGTTAAGATGCGCTCCGTTCTAGAGACAACATGGTTACACTGCATGTGTTAAAGAACACAGTAAATTCGGTGATTAGCGCAGCCCGGTAGCGCATCTCGTTTGGGACGAGAGGGTCAGAGGTTCGAATCCTCTATCACCGACCAAATTTCATTATTTGTTTATGTGTTAACTAAGCAAATAATAAAACAAGTGTTAAGCTTGTTTAGCCAGACAGGATACAGCAAATTGCTGTGCCATGCGCCCGTAGCTCAGTTGGATAGAGCACCCGCCTTCTAAGCGGGTGGTCGCAGGTTCGAGCCCTGCCGGGCGTACCATTTCAGTGGTGATTGTAGCTCAGTTGGTAGAGTCCCGGATTGTGATTCCGGTTGTCGTGGGTTCGAGCCCCATCAGTCACCCCATTTTTTCTTTGATTAATCAAAACGACAGCGTAGTAAAATACGTATCCTGCATTTTGATACTTAATTAAAGTCTTCAGCCAAATCACTCCTTGGCAACTCAATAAAATCAATTCGCACATTAAACGTGCAAACACGTCAAAAATGACTAAAAGTCAGTCCTTTTATCGCGTAAATCGACCTTTTCAGGCTCGACTATGCTAAAAACGGTGGCTATAATGTCGCGTCTTGATAAATATCAAAAATAAGCTACCTGAACCAACAGCGTCTTCAGCATCATAATATCGCTGTGCTGGAGGCTTTAGCTAAACACACGGTCAAGAAACGAATATCGAATAGTTGAGTTGTCGACTATTAAAAAGAACGTTAGACATATTTCGAGGTAAAACAATGCAAGTTTCTGTTGAAACAACTCAAGGCCTAGAGCGTCGCCTAACTATTTCTGTACCTGCTGAGCAAATCGAGAAATTGGTTAAAGACAATGTACTTCGCGAAGCAAAGCGTGCACGTCTTCCTGGTTTCCGTCCTGGTAAAGTACCGGTCACTGAAATCAACAAGCGTTATGGTAAAGCCATTCGCCAAGACATCACTGGTGAAGTGATGCAACGTAACTTTATTGAAGCAATCGTAGCTGAAAAATTAAACCCAGCAGGCGCACCAGTATTTACTCCTGGTACTACTGACGGTGATACTTTCCAGTTTGTTGCTACATTTGAAATCTATCCAGAAGTTGCATTAACCGGTTTAGACACGATTGCCGTTGAACAGCCTAAAGCTGAAGTAAACGATGCAGACGTTGACACCATGATTGAAACGCTACGTAAGCAACATGCTACTTATGCTGCTGTTGAGCGTGAAGCTGCTGATAGCGACAAAGTTAAAATGAACTTTGTAGGGTCTATCGACGGTGAAGAATTTGAAGGCGGAAAAGCTGACGATTTCGAACTACAAATCGGTTCAAACCGTATGATCCCTGGTTTTGAAACTGGCGTTGTTGGCCATAAAGCTGGTGACGAATTCGAAATCGAAGTGTCTTTCCCTGAAGATTACCATGCTGAAAACTTAAAAGGTAAAGCGGCTAAATTCGCAATTACCTTAACTGAAGTTCAAGGCGCAAGCTTGCCAGAAGTGAATGACGAATTTGCTTCACTATTTGGTATTGCAGATGGTGGTTTAGAAGCACTTAAAGCTGAAATCCGTAAAAACATGACTCGTGAGCTAGAGCAAGCGCTTAAAGCTAACGTTAAAGAGCAAGTGATTACAGGTTTATTAGCGGCTAACGATATCGTTATCCCTAAAGCATTAGTTGATGGTGAAGTTAACGTATTACGTCAGCAAGCTATGCAACGTTTTGGTGGTCAAACTGAAAATATGCCTGAGCTTCCAGCTGAATTATTCACTGAGCAAGCTGAGCGTCGTGTGAAGATTGGTTTGCTATTAGGCGAAGTCATCAAAACAAACGAGCTTAAAGCTGAAGACGATCGCGTTAATGCATTGATCGAATCTATGGCTTCTGCGTATGAAGATCCATCTGAAGTTGTCACTTACTACAACTCAAACAAAGAACTCATGCAAAACATGCGCAACGTAGCGCTTGAAGAACAAGCTGTTGAAGCCCTACTAAAATCGGCTAAAGTGACGACTAAAGACGTCGCTTTTGAAGAATTTATGAACAAGGCTACAGGCAAAGCGTAAGCTAAGCTTGACTTAACAAGGCGTTCGCCATTTATAATGGCTCGTATGAGGTTCCTCATGCGGGCCATTTTTATTTTTTAGGGAAATGAATAATGCATAAAGCACCAGAATCAGTACTCAATGCGCTTGTACCTATGGTTGTTGAACAAACAGCGAAAGGCGAACGTTCTTACGATATCTACTCTCGTTTATTAAAAGAGCGTGTTATTTTTTTAGTTGGCCAGGTTGAAGAACATATGGCTAACCTCATTGTTGCTCAGTTATTATTCCTTGAGTCAGAAAGCCCAGACAAAGACATCTACCTATATATTAACTCTCCAGGTGGTTCGGTCACTGCGGGTATGGCTATTTATGACACCATGCAATTTATCAAACCTAACGTCAGTACAGTATGTATGGGCCAAGCTGCAAGCATGGGCGCATTTTTACTTGCCGGCGGAGCCAAAGGTAAGCGTCACTGTTTACCTAACTCACGTGTCATGATCCATCAGCCATTAGGCGGTTTCCAAGGTCAGGCGTCAGATATTGCTATCCACGCTCAGGAAATCCTAGGCATTAAGAATAAATTAAACCAAATGCTAGCCGATCACACCGGTCAACCGCTAGAAGTGGTAGAGCGTGATACCGACCGCGATAACTTTATGAGTGCAACTCAAGCGGTTGAATACGGTTTAGTGGATTCGCTTTTAACCACTCGCGGTTAATACAGGCTGATTTTTTGCTGCGACTGGGTTATTCTTCATCTTAGATAACGAATAATCCAGATATGCAGACGGTAAACATATCGACAAGCAGAGCTCAGATGTAACGTCTAGGCTGCAAGCAGAGGTAGAATAATGGGCGATAACAAAAATAACGGTGACAGTGGCAAACTGCTGTACTGCTCTTTTTGCGGAAAAAGCCAACATGAAGTCAGAAAGCTAATTGCTGGCCCATCGGTTTATGTGTGTGACGAATGTGTTGATTTGTGCAATGACATCATCCGTGAAGAAATCAAAGAGATTTCTCCAAAGCGCGATGAAGACAAATTACCGACACCACATGAGTTACGCGAGCATCTTGATGACTATGTCATCGGTCAAGACAAAGCAAAAAAAGTGTTGGCGGTTGCGGTTTATAACCACTACAAGCGGTTACGTAATGGTTCCATTAAAGGCGGTGTTGAGCTCGGTAAAAGTAACATTTTACTTATTGGTCCAACCGGTAGCGGTAAAACCTTATTAGCAGAAACGCTAGCCCGTTCACTCAATGTCCCTTTTGCAATGGCTGATGCCACCACGCTAACCGAAGCCGGTTATGTGGGTGAAGATGTTGAAAACATCATTCAAAAGCTACTGCAAAAATGCGATTACGATGTTGAAAAAGCTGAGCGTGGTATTGTTTATATCGATGAAATCGACAAAATTAGCCGTAAGTCTGACAATCCATCAATCACCCGTGACGTATCGGGCGAAGGTGTTCAGCAAGCATTGCTTAAACTCATTGAAGGTACTGTTGCTTCTGTTCCGCCACAAGGCGGTCGTAAACACCCACAACAAGAGTTTTTGCAGGTAGATACCTCAAAGATTCTGTTTATTTGTGGCGGTGCATTTGCTGGGCTTGAAAAAGTCATCGAGCAACGCGCACATACCGGTACTGGCATTGGTTTTGGTGCTGAAGTGAAAGGCGAAGCTGACAAAGCGACTATTTCACAGATTTTAGGCCAAGTTGAACCAGGCGATTTAATTAAATTTGGTTTAATACCTGAATTTATTGGTCGCTTACCGGTTGTCGCTACGCTAACTGAGTTAGATGAAGCTGCACTAGTGCAGATTTTATCTGAGCCTAAAAATGCATTGACCAAGCAATATGGTGCATTATTTGAAATGGAAAACGTGGAACTTGAATTCCGCGAAGATGCCTTACTCGCCATTGCCAATAAAGCGATGTCTCGTAAAACCGGTGCGCGTGGATTACGTTCAATTGTTGAAGGCATCTTGCTAGACACTATGTACGATATTCCATCAACGGACGGCGTAATTAAAGCCGTGATTGATGAGTCTGTGGTTAAAGGCGAGTCTGCACCTATTTTAATTTACGAAAATACCGACACTCAGGCCGCTTCAGGCGAACAATAATTACCCTGATAGTCAGTAAATTGAAAAATAAGGAGTCCATAGGGCTCCTTTTTTCGTATTAACCATTGAAACTGACAACATCACCCCAATATACTCAATATTAAGTCTATTTCATTAAACGGAATCGAGCCATGACCCAAGAGCGTGAAGCGCATATCGAACTCCCCGTATTGCCACTGCGAGATGTGGTGGTTTACCCGCATATGGTAATTCCGCTATTCGTAGGACGGGAAAAATCCATTCGTTGCCTAGAATCGGCAATGGAACAAGACAAACAAATTTTACTGGTCGCTCAGCGTGATGCTGATCTTGACGAGCCAACCAAAGACGATATTTTTGATATTGGTACTGTAGCCTCGATTTTACAGCTGCTCAAACTGCCTGACGGCACCGTAAAGGTGTTAGTTGAAGGTGGCCAACGCGCTAAAATCACTCGCTACACTCAAGAAGAAGAATTCTTTGTTGCGACTGCTGAGTACCTTGAATCTCAAGCGTTGAGCGACAAAGAAGAAGAAGTACTGGTTCGCAGTGCTATCGGTCAATTTGAAGGCTACATCAAGTTAAATAAAAAAATCCCTCCTGAAGTATTAACTTCATTGTCGGGAATTGATGAAGCCGCGCGTTTAGCCGATACCATGGCGGCGCACATGCCGTTAAAGCTTGAAGACAAGCAATCGGTATTAGAAATGATCAACGTCGGCGAACGTCTTGAATATTTAATGGCGATGATGGAATCGGAAATCGACTTGCTACAAGTTGAAAAACGTATCCGTACTCGTGTTAAAAAACAGATGGAAAAAAGTCAGCGCGAATACTATTTGAATGAGCAAATGAAAGCCATCCAAAAAGAATTAGGCGATATAGACGAAACCCATGACGAATTTGAAGTGCTGGCGCGCAAGATTGAAGAAGCTGGCATGCCAAGTGACGCTAAAGAGAAAGCCTCTGCAGAGTTAAATAAACTCAAAATGATGTCGCCAATGTCAGC
The DNA here is from genome assembly GCF_050849305.1 of Shewanella sp. MF05960. Classification (NCBI taxonomy): domain Bacteria; kingdom Pseudomonadati; phylum Pseudomonadota; class Gammaproteobacteria; order Alteromonadales; family Shewanellaceae; genus Shewanella; species Shewanella sp. MF05960. The sequence continues at coordinate 9,661 of NZ_JBOZPS010000026.1, forward strand.
CGAAGCCACTGTTGTGCGCAGTTACGTTGACTGGATGACATCAGTGCCATGGAAACAACGCTCTAAAATTAAGCGTGATTTAGCCAAGGCCCAAGAAGTACTCGATGCTGACCATTACGGACTTGAAAAAGTCAAAGAGCGTATTCTTGAATATTTAGCCGTGCAAAGTCGCGTGAAACAACTTAAAGGCCCTATCTTGTGTTTAGTCGGACCTCCAGGTGTGGGTAAAACGTCACTGGGTCAATCTATCGCGAGAGCGACGGGGCGTAAGTACGTGCGCGTTGCATTAGGTGGCGTTCGTGATGAAGCTGAAATTCGTGGTCATCGCCGTACTTATATTGGCTCAATGCCAGGTAAAGTCATTCAAAAAATGGCCAAAGTGGGTGTTAAAAACCCATTGTTCTTACTCGATGAAATCGACAAGATGAGCTCAGATATGCGTGGCGATCCATCGTCAGCATTATTAGAAGTGCTCGATCCTGAACAGAATGCAACGTTCAACGATCATTACCTCGAAGTCGATTATGACTTATCTGATGTGATGTTTGTCGCTACGTCAAACTCAATGGATATACCAGGTCCGTTACTTGACCGTATGGAAGTTATTCGTTTAGCGGGTTATACCGAAGATGAGAAACTTAATATTGCTAAACAACATCTATTGACTAAGCAAATTGAACGTAACGGTCTTAAAGCAAAAGAAATTAAGGTTGATGACAGCGCCATTTTAGGGATTATTCGTTATTACACTCGTGAAGCGGGTGTGCGTTCATTAGAGCGTGAATTATCGAAGATTTGTCGTAAAGTGGTTAAGCACATTTTGCTTGATAAAACCGTCAAAGTTGTTGAAGTTAATCAAGAGAATTTAAAGTCATTCCTAGGTGTACAACGTTTTGATTTTGGTAAAGCTGAATCGAACAACCAAATCGGTCAAGTAACCGGGCTGGCATGGACACAGGTTGGTGGTGACTTATTAACAATTGAAGCCACTTCAGTTGCCGGTAAAGGTAAACTCACTTATACCGGTTCGCTGGGCGATGTCATGAAAGAGTCGATTCAAGCGGCGATGACCGTCGTTCGTGCTCGTGCTGAAAACCTCGGTATTAACGGCGACTTTTATGAAAAACGTGATATTCATGTGCACGTACCTGAAGGTGCTACACCAAAAGACGGTCCTTCAGCGGGTGCGGCAATGTGTACTGCGTTAGTGTCTAGCTTAACGGGTAATCCAGTGCGCAGTGATGTTGCTATGACAGGTGAAATAACCTTGCGTGGTGAAGTGCTACCGATTGGTGGATTGAAAGAAAAATTACTTGCAGCACATCGCGGCGGGATCAAACACGTGTTGATTCCTAAAGAAAATGAGCGCGACTTGGAAGAAATTCCAGCAAATGTGATTGCAGATTTAATCATTCATCCAGTGCGTTGGATTGACGAAGTATTGAAATTGGCGCTTGAGCGACCAGTTGAAGGCTTTGAAGTGGTTAAAAAATAGCTTATCAGTTAAAAAATTGCTGTAGAGCATAAAAAAAATGAAAAAAGGGGCTTAACAAAACGCTGACCTGTGGTAGCCTAGGTCTGTGGAGAGTCAGACGCACCAAGCCCTTGGGGCATCTGACTTTGAGCTGTATCCAATTTTATTTTTTTGGTTTTCATACTAGGTTTGATGTGTTATCAAACTTATTACAATAAAGCCTCCGCAGACCGCTCTAAACACGGATTTGGTTGCGGCGCGACAATAACATTCAAGGGGATGACATGAACAAATCTGAACTAATCGAGAAAATCGCATCTGGTGCTGATATTTCTAAAGCTGCTGCTGGCCGCGCACTAGACTCATTTATCGCTGCGGTAACTGAAGGTCTTAAAGAAGGCGATAAGATTTCTCTAGTTGGTTTTGGTACATTTGAAGTACGTCAACGTGCTGAACGTACTGGCCGTAACCCACAAACGGGTAAAGAAATTAAAATTGCTGCTGCGAACATTCCTGCGTTCAAAGCTGGCAAAGCGTTAAAAGACGCTGTTAACTAAATCGTTAGCAACGTAGCCTTTGTAAGGCATTCGTAATACAAGCACTGCTTAGGCGGTGCTTTTTACGAAAAGCAATATTGTTATGTATAGCATAACGAATATTGGGAGTATTGGGTCATACCCGTGGTAGCGTCTGATAACTCCATATAATTTACATTAAGGCGCATCCACAAGGTGATGCGCCTTTTTATTTTATTAATCGCAACAAGCGAGAATTCAGATGTTAGAAAAAATCCGTGAAGGCTCACAAGGGGTTGTTGCTAAAACAATTCTTGTGCTTGTGATACTTTCTTTTGCTTTTGCCGGTGTCAGTAGCTATTTAGGCTCTAACACAGGTGTACCTGCTGCAATCGTTAATGGTGAAGAAGTTAGCGCCAGTGAACTTGAAAATGCATTCCAAAATGAACGCTCACGCATTGAGCAACAGTTAGGTGAAATGTTTAATGCATTAGCCGCTGATGACAATTACATGAATGGCATTAAGAAAGGTGTACTAGACCGTTTAGTGGCTGATAAATTAATTGATCAAGCTGCTAATAAATTAGGTTTACGTGTATCTGATGAGCAAATCAAAAAAGCCATTATTGAAGAGCCTGCTTTTCAAACTGATGGTAAATTTGATAATGACCGTTACCTTGCGGTACTGCGTCAGTTAGGTTATCAAACGACCAGTTTTAGAACCATGATGCGTGTTGATATGACTCGCCGTCAGTTATTAAATGCATTAGTGGGCAGTGAGTTTGTGCTTGACGGTGAAGCTAAACAGCTTGCACAAGTTCAGGGTCAAACACGCGACATTCGTTATTTAGTGGTTGATTCTACACCTTACTTATCGACAGTTTCAGTGTCTGACGAAGAAGCTCAAACCTATTACGATGCTAACGTCATTCAGTTTATGAGCCCAGAACAAGTCAGCTTAGAGTATGTTGAACTTAACGCGACTGACATGGCTCAAAACAGCCAAACTTCAGACGAAGAAGTGAAAGCGTATTACGACGAGCATCAATCGCAATATCAAACAGCTGAAAAGCGTTTAGCTGCACATATATTTGTTGCTGCTACTGACGATGACAGTGCAGATAAAGCCAAAGCAGACGCGATTGCCGCTAAGCTTAATAACGGCGAAGATTTTGCTGATGTCGCGAAAGCCGATTCAGACGATAAATTAAGTGCAGAGCAAGGCGGTCAATTAGATTGGTTTGAGCAAGGCGTCATGGATCCTGCTTTTGATGAAGCATTATTTGCTTTACAACAAGATCAAGTTTCACCAGTTGTTAAGAGTGAATTTGGTTATCACATCATTAAGTTACTTGATTTACAAGCAAGCCAAGCAACTGCATTTGCTGATGTAAAAGCAAAAATTGTTGCTCAGTTGCAAGAAAAGAAAGCCCTTGATGTGTTTTATGGCTTACAAAGTAAACTTGCTGATACCAGTTATGAAATTCCTGATACGTTAAGCGAAACTGCGCAAGCTGTTGGCGGTAAAGTGCAAACTACCGCATTATTTTCGCGTGACAATGTTCCTGCGCAATTTAATAACCCTGAGTTCATTAAAGCTGCATTCTCTGATCAAGTGTTAGCCAGTGGCATGAACAGTGATGTCATTGAATTGGCACCTAATCATGTGATTGTTATTCGTATGAAACAACACACTATGGCAGGTACTATGCCATTTGCTGATGTTAAATCTGGGATTAGCGATCGCTTAAAGCAAGACAAAGCTAATGAAACCGCCCGTGAAAAAGCGGCCGAATTTATGGCTCAGTTAAAAGCAGGTAACGACACGTTAAGCGGTGCAACATTAACAGCATTGCCAAAGCTAGGTCGTTTTAATCAAGATATTGATCAAGCTATTACCGATAAAGCCTTTAAGATTGCCGCTCCAGCAGCAAACAGTGTCACGATTGATACTGCTGCGTTAGCAACAGGTTATGCGGTTATTGTGGTTGATAAAGTGAATGAAGCTGAAGGGATTAATGACAACTTAATTAATACTCTTAAGCAACGTTTAGCACCACAATACAGTGAAGCAGACTATCGTGCGGTCATCGCTACGCTTAAAGCTGATGCTGAAATTGAGTACCCAGTAGTTGACTAATTAAGTCGCTGCCATGAATACTTAAAAAAGACCTAGGCTACAAACCTAGGTCTTTTTGTTTTTAAAGTGATAACACCATGTCGTTTAGCTGAGGCGCTGGTTGAATTTGAGCATTAACGCATTTGCGAATTAAGTAGTGTGGTAAACATTATTCGATCAAATTAAATAACCTCAACGTTTCGATATTGAGTCATGTTGAGTTGTTGATTATTTAAATAGAAGGTTATTCATTTAGTCGGTTAATCGTCGATAATGGTATAAATTTAAAGACTAAGGAGATGGCAGTGAGCCATAGACTTGATAAAGCATTTGAACAAGCGCTCGCGTATGTCGATAAGCATATGCATGTTCCTGTAAACATCAGTGTTCTCGCTGAAATTTCCGGCATTGCTGAATCTCATTTTAGACATTTATTTCATGCGCTTTATCGTTTATCGATTGAACAATACGTAGATTTACTCAAGAGTTTACAGGCGGCGCACCAATTAGGTTTTGGTGAACAAATACCACTCGCAACGATTGCAACTAGTTTGGGTTATATTGATGAGACTCATTTTGTCCAATCTTTCACTGACAGCATTGGTCAAAGTCCACAATCATTTCAACATGCACCTGATTGGGGTAATTTCTTTTCTAAGCAGCAACCTCTCAAATCATTTCAAGCACCTTCAGAAAACGATTTTCATTACTCAGTCACTGAAATCGCACTCGATCCGCTAGTATTAGCGATCATGAACCACACCGGTCATTTTAGTGATATCCCCGTTACTGTTCAGCGGTTTATACAATGGCGTCAATGTAATGCATTAGGCCATAATGTTGGGCATACGTACTACTTGCTCTATAGCCATCCACAGGACAATCCTTACCACATGGGTATTGGTGTATCTCTCGACAGCGACAATTTCGTACGATTAGCCTCAAGCGGCTTAACAGATCCTGATATACAGACTAAAGTTATCCCAGCAGGTCGCTACGCTATGATGTTAGTGAGTAGCGATACTGCAGGTAACAACATCAACTCGTTATTACATGATGGCGTTAGTTATTTGTATCGCCAATGGCTTAATACCCATAATGTTGAATTACGTGATTCGCCGTTGATGTTCGAGCGCCTTGATGTGGCAGCGGCAGACGGGCAAGTGCAACATGTTAAAATTTATCTGCCGATACAATAGACTTTTAAAGTTGTTCGTTGAGTAAAATCATTGGAATGAGGTTATTGCTATAACTTATGGTTGGATGTTTTTCATTAACTCAGCGCAAATCCACACCATTGATACCTTACGTGCAGCAACCTTTGGGTTAAGCCATCTGGCTTAACCCTTTTTTATGGCTAATTAATTTCTAGACCGTGAATGTAACCCTTTGTTGTACAGGTATTAGATGATTTGACGGTAAGCAAATATATTAAGAAGGATTAGCGACAGTAAGTTTCGTCACTATTTCAAATACAAAAAAGCCGCTATGCAGTGCATTGCGGCTTTTCGTTAAATGGTTTGAACTAACGAGATGCTAATTGAATGTTACAGTTCAATTACCTCAAATGTCACGTTAGGATCAACATCAGCTTCGTAATCGATACCATCAATACCAAAACCGAACAGTTTTAAAAACTCTTCTTTGTATTCATTGTAGTCCGTTAACTCGCTGAGGTTTTCAGTGGTCACTAGTGGCCATAAATCGCGGCAGTGTTGCTGAATATCTTCACGTAATTCCCAATCGTCTAAACGCAAACGGTTTTCGCTGTCTACGACAGGTGCTTGACCATCTTCACGGTATAAACGTTCGGTAAACAAACGGTAAATTTGCTCCATGCAGCCTTCGTGTAGGCCTTCTTGACGCATCTTTTTAAATACCATGGCAATGTACAGTGGCATGACTGGAATGGCTGAGCTGGCTTGAGTGACGACGCTTTTTAGCACAGCGACGTTAGCAGAGCCACCTTTCGGAGCTAATTGGTTATTTAACGCATGTGCTGCGCGGTCTAAATCCATCTTGGCTTGCCCAAGTGCACCATGCCAGTAGATTGGCCAGGTTAGCTCAGTACCGATGTAGCTGTAAGCCACGGTTTTGCAGCCATCAGCTAATACGCCAGCATCGCTAAGCGCATTCATCCATAATTCCCAGTCTTGGCCGCCCATTACGGTAATGGTGTCGGCAATTTCTTGCTCAGTTGCGGGTTCTACAGAAGTGTCGATAATAGTATTTTTATTGGTATCAACCGCCGTAGCAGTATACGTTTGACCAATAGGTTTAAGTGATGAGCGGATCACTTCACCTGTGTCTGGTAGTTTGCGAACCGGTGATGCTAATGAATATACCACCATGTCGATTTGGCCTAAATCTTGTTTGATTAGGTCAATAACTTGTTGTTTGGCTGCATGGCTAAAGGCGTCGCAATTGATGCTTTTGGAATATAAGCCTTCCGCTTTTGCAAATTTGTCGAATGCCGCGGTATTGTACCACCCAGCAGTACCTGGTTTGGTTTCTGAGCTTGGTTTTTCAAAAAATACACCGATAGTTGCTGCATCACTGCCAAATGCTGAGGCAATACGAGATGACAAGCCATAGCCACTTGAAGAGCCCACAACAAGGACTTTTTTAGGGCCATGAGCAATTTTGCCTTTGGCTTTGGTGAGTTCAATTTGCTCTTTTACATTGGCTTCACAGCCAACAGGGTGAGTTGTTGTACAAATAAAGCCACGGATCTTAGGTTTAATAATCATATTTAGGTTTCTTCCTTTAACATTGGCTCTAGGATAAATAGTTCGACGCGTAAATGGCACTGATTTTTGCTAAAAAGCCTGTAAATGTACAGTGGTTGGAGCAGTTTAGCGTCGTTGCATAAATTGACTTTGCTCTTGAATAAGCCGTTGGGTGTATTCATGTTGAGGTGAGTTAAATAACGCTTCGGTGGTGGTTTTCTCTACCATAACGCCATTTTGTAACACCATGACTTTGTCGCTAACATGGCGGACAATATTGAGATTGTGCGACACGAAAATATACGACAAACCCATCTCTTTTTGTAACTTTAACAATAGGTTAATGATTTGCGACCGAACCGATAAATCCAGCGCGGTTAAGGCTTCATCGGCAATAATAATTTTCGGGTTGAGCATTAATGCCCGTGCAACGGCAACGCGCTGCTTTTGGCCTTCTGAAATCATATGCGGGTAAAAATCGGCATGCTCTGGCAGTAATCCTACTTTACGCAGGGTTTCAAACACTAAGGCTTTACGCTCGTTCGAATTCAGCGTGGTATTAAAACGTAAAGGCTCTTTAAGTAAATTACCTATTGATAAACGTGGATTGAGTGATGTGGTGGGATCTTGAAAAATCATCCTGATTAATCGGCATCGTTGTTTTTGGTTGCGTGTTTCTAACGCTTCACCTTCAAAAAAAATCTCACCGCCGCTGCGTCGTTCTGCACCCACTAAAATACGCGCTAGCGTACTCTTTCCTGAACCAACAGAACCCACAATCGCCATGGTTTCACCGCGTTCGAGCTCAAACGATACAGGCGCCAAAGCTTGATAGTATTGTGGTTTAAAACGTTTATAACCTGTGACGTATTGTTTGCACAAGTCGTTCACTTTAAGCAATGGCGTCGTCATCTTCTTGCTCACTTTGGTAAGGGAAATGGCAGGCAAAATAGCGCCCTTTAATGTGCTCAAGGTTTGGCTGTTTTACGCATTTACGCTGAGCTTCAGGGCAGCGTGGACCGAGTCGACATCCTGCAGGCAAGTGCTGCATCGACGGTGACGAACCTTGTAACGTTGGTAAGTCAGCTTTATGACGCATTTTTTGAGTGTGATCAGGTAAGTTTTTTAACAGTGCTCGAGTGTAAGGATGAAAGGGCAATTCTGCCATTGCCGCAGCAGGCCCAGATTCCATCACCTGACCACTGTATAAAATGGTCAGGTTATCACACCAGTTCACCATAATTTCAAGCTCGTGGCTCACCAGTAATATGGAGACATTTTGCAGTTGATTAAGTTGAGACAATAACCTAAAAATTTGTGCCTGAGTATTGAGCTCCATCGAGTTGGTCGGCTCATCAGCAATCAATAATTTAGGGTGATTTGCCACCGCCATTGCAATCATGACTTTTTGGCATTCGCCCTCTGACAACTCCCATGGATAACATTTCATCAGCTGTTTAGGTTTTTTGATGCCGACTTTATGTAACCATTTTTGTGCATTTAGATAGGTGTCGCGGCTACGACGCCAAAAAGGCACATTCTTATTGGGTATCATGGCTTCAATAATTTGACTGCCAATCGTTTTAACTGGATCCAAACTCCCGGATGGATCTTGGAAAATCATTGCGATGTCGCAACCCATTAAATTACGACGTTCTTTGGCGCTCATTTCAAGCAGGTTTTTACCGTCCCACATCATACGGTCGGCGATAATGTGCCAATTGGGGCCCAATACACCTAAAATCGCTTTAGCAAATAAGCTGCGACCAGAACCTGATTCACCCACTAAACCATGGATTTCACCTGGATTGATGGTCAGGCTGACCTTTTCAAGCACTTTAACGCGGCCTTGAGCGGTATCGAGTTCAATGGTGAGATTACGCACGTCGAGTAATGGCATAAATTAGTTTCTTATTGGTGCAAGTGCTGAGCGTAAACCGTCACCCACTAAGTTTACCGATAATACAGTAAACAAAATGGCAACACCGGGAATGGTCACTGTCCATGGCGCGAGTAATAAGTTATCTAATCCCTGTGCCACCATCGCGCCCCATTCAGGACTCGGCGCTTGTGCGCCTAAGTTTAAAAAACCGAGTGCGGCAATATCTAATATGGCTGCAGAAATCGCCATCGTGACCTGAATAATCAATACATCCCACACGTTAGGCATAATCACATACCAAAAGATTTGCAGGGAATTAGCACCGTCTAACCTTGCAGCGGTAACATACTCTTTTTGCAGTTCTTCATGGACGGCGAGATGAATGGCACGCACAAATTGCGGGATCATGGCAATCACCACTCCCCAAAACACATTATTCAACCCAGGCCCCATCACTGCGACCACCAAAATAGCCATTAGTAATGACGGGATAGACAATAATGCATCGAGTAAGTGACTGAGTACGCTAGACTTGATACCGCGCATCATTCCCGACAACGAGCCAATAATAAAGCCAAAAAATAATGATACCGCCACAATTAATAACGACATGCCGAAGGTGAGTTGCACGCCATGTAAAATGCGGCTGAAAATATCACGACCTAGATCATCGGTTCCTAAAAAGTGTTCGACTTTACCTGCCGGATCCCAAGACGGTGGCAAGAGCAATACTAGTTGATCTTGAGTTTCTGCGGAGTAGGGCGCAATAATCGGGGCAAAAATGGTCAGCACCAGTAAAAATATTACCGCCCACAAACCGATTACTGCAAAAGGATTGGATGAAAAGCTTTGCCAAACCCGCCACATTGGCGAGTCGATATGGTCTTCATGATAGACTTTAATGCGAGGCATATAATTCCTTTCTACTCATCGGATTGATTGCGGTATGCATTAGGTCAATCAAAATACTTAAGAAAATAATTAACAGCGACACAGACAAAATGCCTGCTTGAATAACAGTATAATCTCGTTGATAAATCCCCGAAACTAACCAACTGCCAACGCCAGGCCATGAAAATATGACTTCGACAACAATACCGTAGCTGGCAAATGAGCCGAGCATTAAGCCAATGCTTTTTAATACCGGGATCAGTGCGTTAGGCATAGCATGGCGGACGAGGATTTTAAAAGTATGTAATCCCCGAGCTTCAGCTGCGCGAATATAGGTTTGATTCATGACATTAATCACCGCTTGTCGAGTGATGCGTACAACCAGGGTAAATGGCAACAGCGCTAAGGTGACGGCAGGTAATATCAAATGCAGAATAGCGTCATGAAAAGCAGGAATACGATAAGCGGACTCGGACATTAACGTGTCCACTAACATAAAGCCTGTCACGGGTTCGATTTCATATAATAAGTTAATTTGCCCTGAAATCGGTAGCCAACCTAGATTAACCCCAAACCACATTGACAATGTTAATCCAAGCCAAAAAACCGGAATGGAATACCCCGTTAATGTAAACGCTAAAATGCTGTGTTGCAGTGCTTTATTTCTACTTAAAGCGGCTATCACTCCTATAGGCACACCAAAAAATACAGCAATAAACCCAGAGAATAATGATAATTCAAAAGAGGCGGGTAACACCGATGCCAACTCGCCTGCCACAGTTTGTTGTGAGTTGCTCGAAATACCTAAATTGCCCGACAATCGTTGCCGAAGATAAGCGGTAAATTGCAATAATACGTTATCGTTTAACTGATAATCGATGTCTATCTGACGTTGTTGCTCTGCTGAGGGATATTGGATCCCTGACAACGAATACGCTTTGCTGGCAGGGAACAAGCCCGTTGCAATAAACAGCACTGCTATCATCAACATCGATGTGGCAACAAACAGGGTGATGCGTCTAAAAAGATAACGCCACATTTATTCGCCTTCCTCTGATGTTTGTATCGCTTTAGCAAATGAGATCCCGCCGTATGGGCGAATTTGCATTGCGGTAATATTGTTCTTTTTCAGGACGACCTTCTTTGCATGAGCCAGCGTCACCATAGGGACTTGATCGCTAATAATGGCTTCGGCTGATTGATAAAATGCTTTGCGTTCTGGTTGCGACGTCACACTTTGTGCTTGAGCGAGTAAATGTTCAAAGTCTTTTTGACACCACCGAGAACGGTTATTGTTTGATGCCAATGCCGCACAACTGAGTAACGGAGTAAAAAAGTTATCTGGGTCACTGTTATCTGCATTCCATCCTATTAATACCGAATCGTAGTTTGAAGCAGAAAGCTTTTGAGTAAACACACTCCAATCATAGCTAATGATATTCAGCTTTACGCCGATCCGGGCGAGATCGGCTTGAATAAGTTCGGCGGTTTTTAATGCACTGGGGTTATAAATACGTGCAACGGGCATTGCCCAAACATTGATTGATAAATTATTAATCCCCGCTTCGTTCAATAACGCAATGGCTTTTTGTGGGTTGTATTCATTTGGTGATAAGTTTTGAGAGTAAGCCCACGATGCGGGAGGCAAAACGCCAGTGGCTTCAACTGCAGTATCGTTATACACCGCATCCAGAATATTACGCTTATCAATGGCATGTGCAAGAGCTCGTCTCACGCGGACATCATCGAGCGGCGGCTTTTGAGTATTAAACGCCCAAAAAGAAACGTTTAAGCCTGGCTTTGCATCAATAATCACATCAGGGTGCTGCGCGACCACGGCGAGTTCACCCGCTTTAGGTAATGCTGATACGCTGCAGTCTCCGGTAATCAATTTTGCAATACGCGCGGTGCTTCTTGGGGTGATATCAAACACTAACTGATCAAGCTCTACCGTTGGGCCCCAATAAACGGGATGCTTTTTATAGCGAATGTATTCATTTTTAACATATTGGTTAAGCTGAAAAGGGCCGGTACCAACGGCATAGTAATCAATGTCTTCTGGTTTCCCTTGAGATAACAATTGATAACCGTATTCGGCTGATAGTATGACTGCAAAATCGGTCGCCAAATTAGAGAGAAACGAGGCATCTTTACGGGTTAAGTGAAAAATTACCTGATGGTCATTGACCTTTTTAATGGACTCAATAAGTTCTGCAAATCCAATGCTTTGAAAAAATGGATAGCCAGTTCTACTGACTAAGTGATAGGGGTGTAAGGGATCTATAATGCGATTAAACGAAAAAAGTACATCGTCAGCATTAAAGTCTCTTGATGGCGTAAAACGACGTGTTTTATGAAAGCTCACATGCTCACGTAATGTAAACTGGTAACTTAAGCCATCTTCAGACATAAGCCACTCAGTAGCCAGGCCTGGAATGATATCGGCTTTAGCTTGGCTGTAATTCACCAGTCGGCTATAAATTTGGTGTGAAGTGGCATCTATAGTGGTGCCAGAAGTCACTAATTGTGGGTTAAAGCTCTCAGGGTTACCTTCGCTGCAATACACCAAACCAGAAGGCAATTGTGCTTGTCCACATGCTGCCAGTAACGAACTGGTAAAACATAAGGAAATCAGCTGATACCAGCGTTTTACTATAACAGGCATGGTGTTATCATTTTTTATCGACTTTGAGTAAGCATTTTAACAGTGTTCATGTCAGTGGAGCAATCGCTGATGCATAAGTTCATTTACGACTTATCAAGTAAGTTGTATTTTTTGAGAATACCCCTTAGCTGGTGGTAGCTTAACCCTAGTAAATCCGCGGTTTTCTTTTGATTATATAGGCCTTCAGCCAGTGCGCGTTGTAATAAAGTCACTTCAGCATTTTCGGTGTATTCTTTGAAGTTTATCGGAAACTCAATGCTACTTTGCATTATTGCCACTTCGCTTTGTTCTGCATCTGCTTGCGGTTTATCTATTACGGATTCGATTGGTTTTGCTTGACGTTCGCGTGTTTTAACTCGACTCAATGGGCGATAAGGGGACGCAAATGGGTCTAAAATAATGTGGTCAATCTCTTGCCCTTCAGAACCTTCTCGGTACACGCTGCGTTCAATCACATTTTTGAGCTCTCGGATATTACCTGGCCAATCGTGCATCATCAGTTGCTCAATGGCGATGGCGCCAAAACCGCCAAAATATTCAAGCCCGAGCTGCCTTGCCATACTAATCGCAAAATGTTCGGCTAGCGTCATAATGTCTTCGGTGCGGCTTCGAAGTGGCGGTAGGGTAATCACATCAAAGGCTAATCTGTCTAACAAGTCGGCTCTAAATTCGCCTGTTTCAGCAAGTGCTGGTAAATCTTCGTTCGCAGCACAGATGAGACGTACATCCGACTGTACGGTTTTACTGCCACCAACACGTTCAAATTCGCCGTACTCAATGACTCGCAAAAGTTTTTCTTGAATAAGCCCAGAGGTATTGGCTAATTCATCTAAAAACAATGTTCCACCATCGGCGCGCTCAAAGCGGCCTTCGTGTTTACCTTTGGCACCTGTAAATGCACCAGACTCATGGCCAAACAGTTCACTTTCGAGTAAGTTTTCACTTAATGATGAGCAATTAAGTTTTATAAAGCTTTGGTCCCATCGGGCAGATAAGTAATGCAAACGCTCTGCAATTAACTCTTTACCGGTACCGCGCTCACCAATAATGAGCACCGGTTTTGATAACGGTGCGACTTTAGACACATGTTCTAATACTTCGAGTAACGCATTAGATTGGCCGATGAGATTATCTTGTTGGTATTGTTTACTCACAGTTGGCTTACTCGCAAAATTGTTAGTGAATTAGACTAATAATTGGTGAAAATCATAATAGATGGCTTAGTTAATAAATGAAAGTAAAAGTTAAATATTTGTATAACTAGCTGATATTGTTATAGTTGAAAAAGTTGGCACGCAATGTGTAATACCTATTGCGACATCCACGTTACTTTTTGAGGAATACATTATGGGAATTTTCTCTCGCTTTGCAGATATCGTTAATTCAAATATCAGTGCAATACTAGATAAAGCCGAAGATCCAGAAAAAATGGTTCGCCTTATCATTCAAGAAATGGAAGACACGTTAGTAGAAGTACGTTCAACCTCTGCCAAAGTATTGGCTGAGAGAAAAGAACTGTTACGTCGCATTAGTCGTGTGCAAGAGCAAGTTCAAGATTGGCAGAACAAAGCTGAGTTAGCATTATCTAAAGATCGTGAAGACTTAGCAAAAGCCGCCTTAATTGAAAAGCAAAAAACCACGGGTTTATTGCAAACGCTTGAAATGGAGTTGCAAGTTGTTGAAGAACATATCACACGTTTAAAAGACGAAGTGGCACAACTGCAAGAAAAGTTGAATGATGCCCGTGCTCGCCAAAAGACCATCATTATGCGTAAGCAAACTGCCACTTCACGCTTAGAAGTGAAAAAGCAGCTTGATTCAAGCAAAATTGATGATGCAATGATGAAGTTTGAGCAATACGAGCGTCGTGTTGAAGGCCTCGAAGCTCAAGTTGAATCATATGACTTAGGTAAAAAAGATTCACTTGCCGATGAGTTTGCCGCATTAGAAGCTGAAGATGCTGTTAACGATGAGTTAGCTGCACTGAAAGCAAAAATAAACGCAAAATCACAACCTAAATCAAAAGCATAATAATTTTTCAGAGGTGAGTTATGGATATGGATCTTCTTGTAGCACCAATTATCATTTTCCTGGTTGTTGTTGCCCCCATTTGGTTGATTCTTCACTACCGCAGTAAGCGACAAGTGAGCCAAGGACTCACTGAGGAAGAATTCGGTCAGCTTAATGATCTTATTGCGAAAGCTGAAAAAATGAGCCATCGCATAGAAACCTTAGAAGCAATTTTAGATACTGATTCACCAGAGTGGAGGGCGAAACATGGGCACATCTAACGGTCGAACGTTATATCGCAATCCTAAAAGTGGTAAAATAGCGGGAGTGTGTTCAGGCATCGCGGATTACTTTAACTTTGAAACCTGGTTAGTGCGCGTGTTAGCAGTATCGATATTTCTGCTTGGCGGTACCGGTGTGGTGTTTGTGATTTATATTGCACTGTGGATGATATTAGATGTTAAACCACAGACATTAGAATATGACGAACAACACAAGAACATTGAAGTTAAAAAGAAGGTATGGCAAGCCGGTGAGCCTGCAAAACGTGCCTTATTTGATGTCAGCCGTCAGTTTAATGGACTGGAAACTCGATTGCAGCGACTAGAGAAACACGTTACGTCAGATAGCTTTGACTTAAAGCGGGAAATCAATAGTCTTTAATTACTCTAAATGGGCGGTTTACCGCCCTTGTTTTGTTATTACTCGTGATGTAAGGATCTGTTAGCCATTATGAGATTATTAGATCGTTCCTTGTTTAAAGTGACTCAAGCGGCTCAATCTATTGTGAACCGTAGTACAGATCGCCATGTTAGGCTTGCTGTTACGGGTTTATCTGGTGCCGGTAAAACGGCATTTATTAGTGGACTGGTCAATCAGCTGTTACATGCCGGTAAAGGCAATAAACATAACCCATTACCTTTGTGGCAAGTTGCCAGAGAAGATCGCTTAATTGGCGTACAGCGTGCTATGCAGCCAGACCTAGACATCGCCAGCTTTGATTATCAAGGCTCAATGAATGCATTAAACTCATCCCCGCCGCATTGGCCTGCATCAACGCGAACTATTACTGAATTACGCCTAGCAATAAAGTATCAACCTCAACAAGGCATATTGGCTAAATTAACTGACAGCGCCACATTATATGTCGATATAGTCGATTACCCAGGTGAATGGTTACTTGATTTGCCGATGCTCAAACATGACTTTACTCATTGGTGTTTATCGCAACAGCAAAATGTCACCAGTTTGAGTTGCTCTCCTTACTATGACGAATTTACTCAGG
Organism: Shewanella sp. MF05960; assembly: GCF_050849305.1. Taxonomy (NCBI): domain Bacteria; kingdom Pseudomonadati; phylum Pseudomonadota; class Gammaproteobacteria; order Alteromonadales; family Shewanellaceae; genus Shewanella; species Shewanella sp. MF05960. The sequence goes on from NZ_JBOZPS010000026.1 coordinate 25,231, forward strand.
CTGTGAGCAAGTTAGATTTAGCTGAAGTCGCTGATGAACAACAACTTAAATATGTCGCCGATGTTTACCAAAACCTGCTCGTTGACTTAGTCCGTGAACAAGGTTTTTACCATGCCCAACCCGGACGGATGCTGTTACCCGGCGAATATGAGAACACGCCATTATTAGCCTTTTTCCCTTTATTGGGCCTTAGCCCGTTGAATCATTCTGAACTGGCTTCAAGCCCTAACGACTCAAATTATCATGTATTAAAACGCCGTTATGAGCAGTATGTTTCACAAGTGGTTAAGCCTTTTTATCGCGATTACTTTTCACGTTTTGACCGCCAAGTGGTGCTGGTGGATTGCTTAAATGCATTAAACAAGGGGCAAGCACAGTTTACTGATATGGGCCGAGCGTTAAACAGTATTATGGAAAGCTTTCAGTTTGGCCAATCAAGCTTAATTAAGCGTCTGTTTTCACCCCGTATTGATAAAGTATTATTTGCTGCAAGCCAGGTAGACCGGGTGACGCGAGACCAACAAAGTCATGTGCTTAGTTTGCTCAACGCCATGCTGCAACAAAGCCAGCACTACGCCAATTTTGAAGGCAGCGAAGTTGAGACCATGGCCATCAGTGCGATTAAAGCAACGCAACATGGCATGGTCAATACAGGTAACGGCCAGCAAGAAGTGGTCAAAGGCACAGGTCTGGACGGCAAGCAAATAACGGTTTATCCCGGCGATGTGCCAATAACCTTGCCAGATGCCACATTTTGGCAGCAACAAGGGTTTAACTTTAACGCCTTTTTACCTCCTAATATTAGCCATTTAAATGAAGCTCATCCAACGTTTGAACATATTCGTCTAGATCATCTTTTAGAGTTTCTATTAGGCGACAAATTAACCTAGTTGCATGAGTGTGAGTATCTTTATGAATCAGACAAATAACGCTTCGGGACTTAAAAAATCGCAAGTCTTTACTGACGCTGAACTTATTAACGACGCAGAGGCAAGCAACACCGCTGAGCCTATTAAACCAACGCAATCATTCAATGACGTTGATTTTGTGTGCGAACAAGCTCTAGATGAACTGCCTGAGTCAATCTCTGACAGTATTGCCCCCAGCAAGCCTAAACGCTGGTCTAGGTTAGCCGTGTTATCGTTAATCAGTGTGGCTTTATTAGCCGTTGTGCAAACGGCCTTAGGGTTGATGGAATCATTTAATCAAAGCCCCTGGTTGTTTGGTTTTTATGCCTCCGTCTTGGCCATTGTGAGTCTATGGGCTGGGGTCGGGGTTGTTAAAGAATGGCGTAAATTGGTTAACCTTAAAAAAGTGGCCGATCACCAGGCTATTGCAGAGCGATTATCGCAAAGTATGCAAATGGGAGAAGCCAATAAATTTATTGCACCTATTTTAGCAAAATATCCTAATACTGAGGCAAAGCAGCATTACATTAAGGCCAGTAATAAAGAGCATAATGATGCTGAGATTGTCATGCTGTTTGATCAAATAGTACTTAGTGAACGTGATTTGTTAGCGAAAAAAAGAGTCAATCGATTTGCCGCTGAGTCGGCATTATTACTCGCTGCAAGTCCGTTGGCCGCGTTAGATATGGCCATCATTTTGTGGCGAAATCAAAAGATGATTAATGAAGTGGCTGCTATTTATGGCATTGAATTAGGCTATTGGAGTCGGATTAAGCTTATCCGTAGCATCATTATCAATGTAATTTACGCGGGCAGCACTGAAGTGATTACCGATCTCGGCACACAATTATTATCTGTTGAAATGACCGGTAAATTATCCACTCGGATAGCGCAGGGACTGGGCGGTGGCTTGCTCACAGCAAGGCTAGGCTACCAGGCTATGAGTTTATGTCGTCCTATTGCTTTTAAAGCTAAAAACAAGCCCAAGCTAACTCAAGTTCACCAGCATTTATTGGGTGAATTAAGCCAATTTACCTCGTCGATAATGACCAAGACAAAAACTAAAACGACAGAAAAAGTTAATAATCAGTGATAGCGAATTGTGTTTTTTATGTACAACGCATCATTGTTGACTACAGTTAGTGTCGATTTAGAAACAGCATAGCGTTCTGAATCTTCGCGCTGGCTTATGGAGTAGGGAACATGCCAGCAATTTAAGGAAACAAGGAGACTCTAATGAAGTCATCATTGACATTAACTGCGGTATTTATGTGCTTATGTTGTTTTTTCAGCACCTCATCTTTTGCCGCCGACGCAGCCAAAACCAACGTTGCCGCTGAAACATCCAAAAAAGTAACCACAACCGTTGACAAAAACACGGCTAAATTAGCCAGTGTTAATGTAAATAAAGCCAGTGTCACCGAGCTACAATCGCTTAAGGGCATAGGTCAAGCTAAGGCGCAAGCTATTGTCGATTATCGAGCTAAAAATGGTAAGTTTAAAGATTTACAGCAATTGACTATGGTAAAAGGTGTCGGCGAGAAATTAGTCGGTCAAAATGCCAAGAATATCAGCTTTTAAGCTAGCCAGTTGAAGTTAGTTTAGTTGAACTAGTTCAATTTAGGTGTGGTAAAATTAATAATAAAAATGGAAGCCTTGGCTTCCGTTTTTTTTCAATAAATGTAGCTGTAATATTTGAGTACAGCTCATTCAGTTGAGACGATTAAATGCTACAGACTCATTATTGCGCGTTTAAGGCCTGGCCATTAGTACCAATAGATTCATCACCCATCAAAAATAAGTAAGTCGGCATAATTTGCAGCGCTGTTTTTAATGTTTGTGGATCTTCTGCTGGGTATGCTTTAGCGCGCATTTCCGTGCGAGTCGCACCTGGGTTAATGGTATTCACACGTACATGTGTTTCATCACATTCATCAGCTAACACTTGCATCATGCCTTCGGTCGCAAATTTAGAGAAAGCATATGGTCCCCAGTAAGCACGACCTTTACGGCCAACACTGCTAGAAGTAAAGATAATGGACGCATTTGGTGCTTTACGCATTATCGGTAATAACGCTTTGGTCATAATAGCCTGAGCCGTTACATTGACTTTCATTATGGTCTCTAACGAAGCAAGATCAATGTGTTCAAACGGGCCTAATGCACCGAGTTGTGAGGCATTGTGTAATAACCCATCTAAGTGACCAAATTGCTCTGCTATGGTTTCTGCCATGTCGATGTAGTTCTGCTCTGTTGCCCCTTTTAAATCAAGTGGCACAATAGCAGGGGTCGGATAACCTGCATTAATGATTTCGTCGTACACTTTTTCAAGTTTTTTAACGGTTTTACCCAGTAAAATAACGGTCGCGCCGTGCTTAGCAAATTCAATCGCGGCTGCCTGGCCAATTCCGTCTCCAGCACCAGTAACCAAGATAGTTTTATTATTAAGTAAATCTTTTGCAGCTTGATATTCCAACATGATTAATTAATTCCTCTAAGCGCAATCGCCCGTCAAATCTAGAACCGAATAAAAAATAAACGACCGTTTGAAACAAATGATTGATAATTGTATGCGAATAGGTCATTTGCATGTAACAAACTTGTAGCTAACTCTATAATTTTGCGTTAACTTGAGAATAGTTAAGGACTAACATAAGTCCTTTTGGTCGCATGATTGGACTATTGTGACCAATTCTTGGGGAAAACAAAATTATTAAAACAAGATTTGGGGAAAAAAGATGAAAAGACTCATTTTGGGTGTTGCAATAACATCTGCTCTCGGTTTGACGGCATGTGGCGGTGATAGTTTTAACGAAGCAAAAGAAAAAGCTGAACCATTAGTGCCTCTGTCGTACGTTCAGTTTGATCCAGCTAATGGCAAACTGCCGCTACCTAACGATTTACTGTTTAGTGGTACTACAGATGGTACCTTGTCTATCCCGGGTGAAACCGGTGTCGATTACACCAATCCTTCAATCGCACTTGGTGCATTAGATGGATGGTCAACTAGCTCACCAATTTCAATAACTATGGAGCTAGCAAACGATCTACAGGGTAATGCACTCACCATTGATGCTGCATCGGTATTTCAGCCAGGTGCTGTTCGCGTTTTTGAAGCCACAGTAGGAGGTTCGCTTTCTACCGATCCTGAATGTACTTCACAAGCATCAGTATCAGCTTGTAAAGTGGGTGAAGAATTAACCTTTGGTGTTGATTTTGTTACCAAAGCGTCTGGTAGCAGTGTGGTGATTGTGCCACTTAAGCCTTTAAAACCCATTCAATCCTATTTATATGTTGCAACAGACTTAATTCAGGATTCGTTAGGTCGCAGTATTGCGCCTTCTACAACATATAACTTACTTAAGTTAGACATTGAAACAAAGCCGCTAGAAACTGCTGCTCAATTACAATTACAAGGCTTAGTTAATAGCTATGAAAAAGGCGTTGCTGCTGAGCACGGTGTTGATTCTGAAAACATTATTTTCTCAGGATTATTCACTACGCAGTCGATAGCCAATGTTTATGAGACGGCTAAGTTGTTAATGGTGTCTAGCGATCCATATAAACCTGCTTTTACTCAAACGCCAACGCCAGCGGGTTACACTGCTGCTCAGGCGTTAGGATTAACTTCAGCCAGTGGTGTTGCATACGTATTAGCTGATATGGCTGATGTGTATAAAGCTGAAATTAAAGTGCCATTTTATGGTAACTGTTCTTCTGCTAGTTGTGTTATTCCGGTTGTCGATGGTGCGCCAACTGCGCCAAATGGTCGCTGGTTTGCTCAGGGTGACAGCCCTGTGTCAGTGTTATTGGCATTACAAGCTGGCACGTTAAGCCAAACCAACTTTTTTACTCAAGCATCTGAGCAAGGTGTTGATGCACAAGCTGCGTTAGCGAATCCTGCATTACTTGCCGGTAAACAGTGGAAATTGGATGACGGCACTGCAGCGGATAAAACCAAGCACTTAACGCGTCTTAATCCTATCCCTGCAATTAAAGGGTATGAAACGATTCCGGTGCAAATTACCTTGCCAAATGCAGCCAAACTTGCAGCATTTACAACCGCTCAAGGTGGCACATTTGTTCCACCAACAAGTGGCTGGCCAACAACGATTACCATGCACGGTTTAGGTGGCGGTAAAGAAATGAACCTAGCCTATGCCGGTACTTATGCTGCGGCCGGTATCGCGACGATTTCAATCGATATGCCACTGCACGGTGAGCGCTCATTTGAGATTGGCAATGGTGGCGCTTATGAAATATCAGCAACGGCACCTGCATTTGGTAACTTAATTGGTAAGCCTGATGCATTTACTAATGGTAATCCACTCGTGTTTGTTAACATTGCCAGTACCTTAACTGTGCGTGATAACTTCCGCCAGGCAACGCTAGATCATTTAGCATTGCGTTTATTATTAGAGGGTATGGCAGGACAATTAGCGGCTGCTAACCAACCACAAGTGTTTGATGTCTCTAAAATCAGTACTCAAGGTTTAAGCTTGGGCGGTATTGTCGGTACAACCTTCTCGACTTACGCCAGTACTGGTTTGAGAGACCCGTCTACAGGTGCGTCATTAGGTAACCCTTATGCCATTAATGCAGCGTCACTAGTGGCTCCAGCGGGTGGTTTAGCAGGTTCATTTGCTGGCTCTGCTGCATTTGGTCCACAATTGTTTGCTAACGTCACAGCGTCTAGCACGTTTGCTGCGCTATTAACGGCTGCTAACACTGCAGGTTATGAAGAAGGTACTGCTGAGTACGAAGCATTAGTACAGGCTGTTTATGCTGGGTTTATTCCATCATTTGCACTGGCTGTACAAACTGCCATTGATTCAGCGGATCCATTAAACCATGCTGGTATGTTAGCTGCGACAGAGATCCCGGTTCATTTAATCGAAATCGCGGGCGATGATGCTAATAACTTACCTGATCAAACCTTACCAAACAGTGTGGCTAATTTCCCACTATCAGGTACAGAGCCATTAATTGCCGCTATCGGTTTAGATTGTGTCGATGCAACTATGCCAGGTTCAGGTGCTGTGCGTTTCTCTAAAGGTCACCACAGTTCAATTGTTAGCCCTAGTGAAGTACCAGGTGTTACCGATGGTATGGCTGCTGCGGCAACGGCTGAAATGCAAGCTCAGGTTGCTGGCTTTGCTAAGAGTGCAGGCGCTGGACAAGCCACTATTGTGGTATCAAACAGTGATGTGATTAAAAGCTGTAACTAATCGTTACTAATTAGTCGCCGTTTTGACTTAAAACCCAGCAAATTGCTGGGTTTTTTATTCTCTATTTATCGGTAAATGCTGATAAAATGTCGGTAGACTGTTTTTCCTTTGTGGAGTGAAATTTGGAATTTTTATATGAATACGGCTTATTTTTAGCTAAAGCTGTGACGATTGTGATAGCAATAATGGCTGTAGTGGTATTGGTGTTAGCCAGTAGCATGAAAAACAAAGCTGAAAAAGGTGAATTACGCCTGACCGATATTTCAGATGAGCTATTGCAACTTAAGCATCAGTTGAAAGAAGAGTTGTTGTCTAAAAAGCAATTTAAAGCTTATGAAAAACAGGTTAAGGCTGATGAAAAAGCCGCTGATAAAGCAGATGTCACCAAGGGCAAAGTCTTTGTTATCGATTTTAAAGGCAGTATCGATGCGGGTGAGGTTGCCTCACTGCGTGAAGAAGTCACCGCTATTTTAACCATTGCCGATAAAGATGATGAAGTCCTGGTGAATGTAGAAAGTGGCGGCGGCATGGTACATGGCTATGGCCTTGCTTCAAGCCAATTAGACCGTTTACGTCAAGCCAATATCCCATTATCGATTTGTATCGATAAAGTGGCTGCGAGCGGTGGCTATATGATGGCTTGTGTGGCCAACAAAGTGTATGCGGCTCCCTTTGCGATTGTCGGTTCTATTGGCGTTGTGGCGCAAGTGCCGAACTTTAACCGTTTGCTTAAAAAGCATGATATTGATTACGAGCAACATACCGCGGGCGACTTTAAGCGTACCTTAACCATCTTTGGTGAAAATACCGATGAAGGCCGCGCCAAGTTTCAACAAGAGCTTGAAGAAACCCACGTGTTATTTAAAGAGTTTGTTGGCCGCTACCGTCCAGAAATGGACATTGCTAAGGTGGCCACAGGCGAGCATTGGTATGGTCAACAAGCGATTGATTTAGGGTTAATTGATGAGATTTCGACTAGCGATGATGTCATTTTAAACTTAGTGAAAACACACCAAGTGATTAAAATTCGATATCAGATGAAGAAAAAACTGGCCGATAAAATTGCCCATGGTGCTTCGTTGTCGGTTAACGCCGTGATGAACAAATTGGTTGAACGTAATCAATCAGTATAAGTGTAAAGAATGATAAAAAAAACGACAGCCTTGGCTGTCGTTTTTGTTTTAGATAAGCATAACAATCAATATGACATCATTACTGAGCTTTATAACTGATGTGCTGGTGGAAGCGTAAAATCACATCGACATGTTCTTTATCAATATCAAAATCTTGAGTAAACATGCGTAATGCATCTTCTACTTGATTCATAAAGCGGCCATAGCCTTCATCGGTTTCGTCACTCTTACCAGCAACAATCACAAAGCGGAAAACATCGACGAGCTTATTGCTGTCCCAGTGGCCAATCGGTTCTGGAGATTGGGCGTGAGGGTCAAAACCAATCATTTGAAACTCATCAGTACTGGTGAGCTGCTCGTACTTACTGTTACGCACTAGCGGCAACTTGCCATTAGCCACCATTGCGACGCGCTTTAGCTGCTTACTTTGGGTTGCCTGGATAAATTTGTCATAAACCGTTTGATAAACAGCACCAAAATCGACCGTGTCATTAGCCAACAATTGCTTTTTGATTCGGCGATCGACAGGAATGTTAATGGTGACGTAGTTCAATGTACTGACGTTTTCAGGTAATTCACAGTGACGACGTTGATAACGACTGTCTACCGCACGTAACTTATAGCCATATGTTTCTTTTAGGCCCTTTGCTTTAGCAAAAAAGTCATAAGAGATATGCTGGTGGTCGCGAATTTTAATCGGTACATCTTTTACGGGTAACAGCGGCTTGAGTTCGGCAATAAATTGCTGGATTTTGGTGTGAAAACTGGCAGCGTTGCTGCGTAAGTCATCACCTGTCGCTAAAAAGACAATACGTAATTTACGCGCTCTAAAGCCTGGTGTGCTGTGAAGGCGATTCGCTTCATGATGCGCAGGATTATAAAAGAAACGCAGTTGTTCATTTGAACTTAAACAATATGCTTCGCTGTGAAAGCGCACCATAGGTAATTTATCTGTGGTAACCACATGCACATTATACAGCTCTTGTTTTTCAGCGAGTTGGTATACTAGTTTACTGAATTCATCGTAACAAGTTTCTAAACTACTGTAGGCATTAAGGTATTCATCGGTTAAAGGAAAGCCGATAGTGATGTACTGGTTTTTACGGGTCGCACTAGGTAAATATACTTTTTTTTGACGACTGACGGACATGTTATTTCCTTAAATTGTCTAATTGTCTAAAGTTTATCGTTATTTAATTGCTTGCTGAGCATCCATTCTAAACATTGATACTGAAAATAAAATGACTTTCGTTCACTTTATGCAAAACATTTTAACATTTGCTGTGAAACTTATAAAATTTAAATAGTTACTTATCTATTGCTGTTGTGATCCAAGGCAGCATCCATTGCGTAATTCTATCTTGTGCCAATTCATTTGGGTGAATGCCATCACGTTGCATCAAGCTTTTATCTGCCGCGATATCTTGCATAAAAAATGGCACTAGGCTGAGCGAGTATTCATCTGCTAATTCATGATACACATCAGTGAACATTTTTGTGTAGCGAGGTCCGTAATTTGGTGGCACCATGATTTCGGTCAGCAACACTTTGGCGCCGTGCTCCTGTGATTGCGTGATGATTTTTGTAAGATTTGATTTCAACTGATTTGGTGGGAATCCACGCAGACCATCGTTACCGCCGAGCTCAATAACAACAATGTCTGGTTGGCTAGAGTCCAGTAAACTCGCGAGCCTGCGTAAGCCTCCTGCAGTTGTTTCGCCACTGACAGAACCATTAACAATCTCATGTTGAGGCAGTTCGTTTCGCAGTAATTGTACCCAACCTTGATTTTCTGGCATGCCATAGCCTGCACTTAAACTATCACCTAGTATCAAAACCGTGGCAGCATAGGTAGGCGCGCACATTAACATTAGCGTAAATGCAGTAGCTAACATGCGTTTAAGCGACAAAAAGAAGAAGGATTGTATGTCTAATAATATCGTTCGAAATACCAATGCCATAACTGTAACTAACCTTAATAAAACTGTAGTGACCCAAGAGGGAGAGTTGACTATCCTCAACGGCATTAATATAGAAGTCAAGCAAGGTGACAGCATTGCTATTCTTGGACCATCGGGTTCGGGTAAATCAACCTTACTTGGATTATTAGCCGCTTTAGACACACCAACCTCAGGTGAGATAGTGCTTGATGGTGTCGCATTGTCAGGGCTAAACGAAGAGCAAAAAGCCGCACTGCGTAAGCAAAAAGTCAGCTTTATTTTTCAATCCTTTATGTTGGTCGACACTTTAACCGCGTTAGAAAACGTGATGTTACCTGCAGAGCTTGCAGGCGTTACCGATGCCAAGCAAAAAGCCCAGGCGATGCTTGAACGTGTTGGCTTGTCGCATCGCTTAAATCATTTACCGAAACAATTGTCTGGCGGTGAGCAGCAACGAGTAGCGATTGCCAGAGCATTTATTTGTGAACCTAAAGTGCTGTTTGCCGATGAGCCAACCGGTAATTTAGACAGTGTCAACGGCGATAAAATTGCCGACATGTTATTTGCCCTTAACCAAGAAAGTGACACAACCTTGGTACTCGTTACTCATGATTTACACCTTGCTCAGCGCTGTGCAAGACAGCTTGTTATGGAAAATGGTCATTTGTCTGAACCTGCAGCAAATACTCGTGATGCAATGAAAGAAGAAGTTGAGCAGGCCGAGGAGGTAAGCTAATGGAGTGGCGTATTGCTTGGCGGTTATTTAAACGCGAGCTTGCTCAAGGTCAGCTAGTGCTGATTGTATTGGCCATAACCTTAGCTGTGCTGTCGGTCACTGGGCTTGCTCGGGTTAGCGAGCGTTTACAAGTGGCCATTAATGGTGAAGCCGCAAATTTTATTGCTGCCGATCGCATTATCGATTCACCCGTTGAGTTAGACCCTAAAGTGTTAACGATTGCAGACGACATTGGCCTTGCCCATGTCACCAATATGCAATTTAACTCGATGGTCTATTCGGGTGATAAATTTCAATTAGTGACCGTCAAAGCGGTGGGCGATGGTTACCCGTTAAAAGGAGACATTGAACTCAGCACCGGCATAACGCGCGCGTTACCGCAGACTGGCCAGGCCTGGTATGAAAATCGTTTAGGCGGCTTGCTTGGATACCCTAAAAGCATTGAGTTAGGTAACAGTGAGTTATCACTAACCGAAGAAATCAGTCGCTTACCCGATGCCGGTTTTAATCCATTTGCCTCATCACCTGTGTTGCTTATTCATCTAAATGATGTCGCTGCTACGGGGATTATTCAGCCGGGCAGCCGTGTGACCTACCTGTACCAGTTTACCGGTGATTCGCAGCAATTGGTTGATTTTGAACTACAAGCTAAACCACTACTCAATAACAGCCAGCGTTGGGTTGATGTGCAATCCGGTGATTCTCCGATTGCCTCAGCGGTACAGCGTGCTGAACGCTTTTTATTGCTAGCCAGTTTATTGGGTATTGCATTGGCGTGTGCGGCTATCGGTATTGCGGCGCAGCGTTATTGTCAACGGCATTATGATGTGGTGGCGATGCTGAAAACCTTTGGCGCGTCGGGTAAACAAATCCGTGTGTTATTTGGGTTACATTTATCTTTAGTGACATTACTCGGTATTGCGCTTGGTTTAATCGGTGGCTTGTTACTCGACCTTGGTATCACGGCGTTTTTACCGCCAGAAATCGCCGCGTATTCGCCGCCTTACTTGCGCCCTGTATTATTAGGTGTCAGTACCGGTTTAATCAGTGCGTTTATGTTTTCTGCTTATCCGTTAATGCGTTTATTGGCTATTCCGCCACTGCGGGTGCTGCAACGTCAACTTGAGGGTTTACAGCTCGGCATGTGGTTGCATTTGCTTCTCAGCTTAGCGGCGATGGCGCTTTTAGGCTATTTGTATTCAAGAAGCCTCGCGCTGACGATGACTGTCGTGTTAGCTGTCATGTTACTTGGCGTGTTACTGAGCCTATTAGGGTTTGTGATGATCCGCCTCGGCCACGGCATAGGCATGAAAACCACCAACCCATTGCAACTAGCTTTGGCTGGGCTGCGTCGTCGTGCTCGTCAAAATGCGGTGCAATTGGTCGGCTTTAGCAGTGCTTTGGTGTTGCTGTTAACTATTTTGGCCTTAAGACAAGATTTGCTTAACGAGTGGCAAAAGCAGTTACCAGAAAATGCGCCTAATTACTTTTTGGTGAACATTGCCCCTGAAGACAGCAAACCGCTCGATGACTTTTTAACCCTCAATCATATAAAAGCCACCGATATTTACCCGGTTGTGCGTGGACGCTTAACCCACATTAATGATGAAGAGTTGATCTCGGGTAAACAAGCTGATGATGGTGTTGAAGGTCGAGTGGGGATCTCTCGTGAGTTAAACTTAACTTATCGCGATACCTTGCCGCCCAATAACAAATTGCTTGAGGGTCAGTTTAATCAAACCGACGATGAGGTATCTGTTGAATCTGGTGTGGCTGAGCGTTTGGAGCTTAAACTGGGTGATAAACTGACTTATCGAATCGATAACCAGGATTTATCAGTCACGGTTGCCAGTATTAGACAGGTGCAGTGGGAAACCTTGCAGCCAAACTTTTACATGATTTTTACGCCAAAAGCACTTGAGCCTTTTGCTTATACCTCTATGGCCAGTTTTCATCTTAATGATCAACTATTGGCCGCCGATGGCAGCACGTTAACGGCAGACCAGGTGGTGTTGCAATTAATTAGGCAATTCCCGACGGTGTCGATTATTGATGTTGGCGCTATGGTAGGGCAGCTAAGGCAAATTATTGAACAAGTGTCTTTGTCTTTGTCGTTAGTATTAGCATTGGTGTTGTTAGCCAGTGCACTAGTGCTGATTGCCCAAACCGAGGCCGGTATGGCCACTCGTCAACGTGAGTTAGCGGTATTACGAACCTTTGGCGCATCGGGTTGGTTATTGCGGGCATCAACCGGCTTTGAGTTTGCCCTACTGGGTGCCATTGCTGGCTTGTTAGCGGTCATCGTGGCTGAGTTTGCCTTGTATATGCTAAAAACGCAGGTGTTTGAGTTGGTTGTGTATATGCATTGGCCATGGTGGGGTATCGCACCTGTGGCTGGCGCCGCCATTGTTTCAACACTCGGCGTGTGGCGTTGCAGGCTGCTATTGAACAAGTCGTGCAGTGACATGCTAAAAGAAGGTTAGTTCATAGCGAGAAGTCATGACCGATATATGAATAAAGAGGGAGATGCATTGGCATCTCCCTTTTTTTGTTTGTGTTGGCTTAAGCCATTTTTTATCCCAAGCTCAGGCTATTTAACCTCAACTCGGGATAAAATTTGAACTTATCGCCCTCGTTGTGATCAGATCTTTCGACCAAGAAGGAACCAATCACACAGAGGGCTTATGGATAATTTAGTGGATGTATTTTGCGATGTCGATGATTTTTGCGCTGTGTTTATTCCACAATGGAAAAAACAGTGTTTAACTGATGGTACACGTAAACGCGAACGTTCGAGCAGAATGAGTATGAGTGAAATAATGACTATTATCATACTCTTCCATACATCTCATCATCGTGATTTTAAAAATTACTACACTGGATATCTTGCTCGATTCTTCAAGTCTGATTTCCCCAACTTACTCAGCTATACCCGCTTTCTGGAGCTTATGCCGACAACAGTCGTGCCACTATGCAGTTATTTTTCCAGCATTAGAAGCTTACCCACGGGGATAAAATTCGTTGATTCAACCAGTGTAAAAGTTTGCCATAATTTGCGTATCCCACGTCATAAAACGTTATCTGGCCTTGCTCGTCGCGGAAAAGGGACCATGGGATGGTTCTACGGATTTAAACTTCACTTAATCGTTAATCACAAAGGCGGTATTGTCGCCGCCAAAATAACGCCCGCAAATGTGCATGACACTCAGCCGGTTTCAGGGATGGTAGTCAACTCAATGGATAAGCTTTATGCCGACAAAGGTTACATCAGTAAGGCACTCGCGAGCGACTTACTCGAACAAGGTGTTACTATCGTCAACAATGTCCGTAAAAACATGAAAGCTAAAGCATTATCTCTATGGGACAGAGCGATGCTTTCACGTCGATTTATCATTGAAACTATCAATGACCAGCTAAAAAATATTTCACAAATAGAGCATACAAGACATCGAAGCGTGCATGGTTTTATGTTGAATATGATAGGTGGACTGATTGCTTATCAACTGAAAGAAACGAAGCCGCAACTCAATATTACCAGCGCGGAATTTGGCACTATTGTGGTTATGGCTTAAACCGATCTCAGGTTATTTAACCTGAGATCGGGATAATAAACGCCTTTCAAACAGTCCTTTGCCCTGCTAACTGCGTTGAATCGACTTGCAATAGGCTAGCTATTGACGCGGCAATTCGCCTTGTCAGCAGAACAAATGACAAGCTTGAAAGTGACAAGGAGTAACATGTTGATTTTAAGTAGCATAAGTTCATCCCTTATCCCGAACTCAGGCTATTTAGAGCGCGGCTTATATTGTGTAGGGCAGTAACCACGATCGACTCCCTCTGGTCGCAGCTTAAGGTGTTTGGTTTTTCGGCCTGTAACTCGCGTGCGCCATAATTTAAAGCTACCTGGTTTCATGGTACTGCGCATCAATTTAATTACGGCAGATTCGTTTAAGCCATACAGGTGTTCAATGGCTTCAAATGGCGTACGGTCTTCCCAGGCCATTTCGATAATTCTTGAGGTATCTTGCGCTGAAAGCATTGCGTATGATGTCGTTATTGGGTTTGCCAATACATACGTTAAACAGCCTGACTTAGTTTATAGCGTGTTTATAAATAGTTTAACGATGGTTTAAATCATTATCCTGGGTATCACTATCACATGCGTCTTGACCGTTTTGTCAGTAAAAGTACCGAATTAACGCAACAACAAGTGAGCGACTGTATCGCTCAAGCCACTGTGTGGGTGAATGGCGTTGCCGTTACCGATGAGGCCACTCAAGTGCATGAAAATAATCTGGTGCAATTTAATGGGCAAACCTTAGTACCGCGTCCTTTTCGTTATTTGTTATTGAATAAGCCGCAGCAGACTTTGTGTTCAAACGTCGATGGCGTATTTCCATCGGTATTCTCGTTACTGGATATTGAGCGGCCGTCAGAGCTTCATATTGCTGGGCGCTTAGATGCTGATACTACAGGGTTGGTGTTAATAACCGACGATGGCCGTTGGACATTTAATATCACCTCGCCCAAATACGCGTGTTACAAAACTTATCGAGTCGATTTGGCAAAACCGATAAAAGAGGATGTCGCCGAGCGCTTTGCCAATGGGATCGCATTACAGGGCGAAAATGGCCTGACCTTACCTGCAAGGTTAGAGGTTATCTCAGCACAACAGGTGTTGCTTACACTCACTGAAGGAAAGTTTCATCAGGTTAAACGCATGTTTGCCGCCGTGGGCAATAACGTGGTAGCGCTGCATCGGCAACGAATTGGTGCAGTAGAACTCGATGTGCCTGAAGGTCAGTGGCGCTATTTAACCGCAGAGGAGATCAGCTCTTTTTACTCGGAAAATAGCGAAGATGGATCAGTTCTTAGCTAACATCAACATAAAACTCGTTTTTCAACATGCTTATCAATAAAAGAATTATCAATAAAAGAATTATCAATAAAAGAATTATCAAAAATAGACTTATCGATAATCTCAAATTATCAAAGCTGTTATGCTATCGACATCGTTTAGCGTTGGAGTTTGGCATGTTAAATCAGCAATGGTTAACCACCTTTATTAAGTTAGTTGAAGTCGGGCATTTTACCCACACCGCAGAACAACTGTTTATGACCCAACCCGGCGTGAGCCAACACATTAAAAAGTTGGAACAACAAGTGGGTGTGGCATTGTTATATCGGGTTGGAAAACGTTTTGAGCTGACTGAAGCGGGCATTCAATTACATCAACAAGCCTTACTTTGGCAGCAACAGCAGCAACAACTGTTATCACAACTGGCTGTCGATGATGTTTATGTTGGCGAGTGCCGAGTGGCATGTTCTGGCTCGCTGGCATTATTACTTTATCCGCATTTAATTGATTATCAACAGCCGCACCAACAATTACAAATCTCATTGGAGGCGGCACCTAATAAGCGCATCATTGACAATGTGTTAGCCAACCAGGTTGAGCTTGGCATTATCACCCAAGCGGTTCATATGGATGAGCTGCAACTCACGCCACTAGGGCAACAAGCTTTATGTATTGTGATGCCGAAAAAGTATCAAGATAGCGCCATAAACTTTGAACAGTTAATGGCACTTGGCATGGTAGCGCATCCCGATGGCATGCATTATTGGCAACAAATTGTGAATCATTACTTTAATGACAAGCAAGCCATGGCACAGCAGGTGCCAATAAGAAGTTATGTTAACCAGCTAAATCAAATACTCGTGCCAGTAGCAAAAGGCTTAGCCTTTGCCGTGTTGCCACAATTTGCCGTAGACAGTTTTGCCCAGCAAGCCCAAATATGCATTGCCAAGCTCGATAACGTAGATGATCTAAAGCAGGGCGTCAGTGAGCCATTATTTCTAATCAATAAAAAGCACCGCCCATTGGCAAAACGCTACCAACCCATCATCGATATTATTCATAATTTGGTTTGAGTCTGTTTATGATTTAGGTGTTTTTAAGACTATTGGTTAGGAGGGGTCATTATTGTCTCATTTTTGTCTTATTGGGTATTTAAGATACGGCCTACAACCACTAACATCGTGGTGCAATAATCTCTGGCCGTTGTTGCAGCATTACCCAAATGCCTCTCACAAACACAATGCACTTTACCGTTGCCAACAAGCTTTTATTTGTACTCAAGCCACCAGTTGCGCATGTGGAAAAATCAAAAACGTTAAACATACAATCAGCGTGAGTACTTTTATAGGGTGCGTGCTGGTTTTATGTACAGTTATAACGACTTGTCATCGGTTTATGATAAAAAATGATTGAAAATCGTGCGTTAGTTGTAGCAGTTGAGAAATACATAAATCGTAACCCTCTGATATTGTTGTCTTTAATTTTTGCTACCGTGACATCGTATCCTACCTTATGTGCAAGCACGGTTTGATTTTGTCTGTGAGAGGCAATTAATTGCTTTACTTCAATAAGATAGCAAATGTAGGATGATATTAATCAATCACTTAAATGGCTGACTTTAAATTTATTTGGCTGTTGAATAAGCTGTTAGGCATCAACAAGGAGTTAAACATGTACATATTCTTTTATACTTTATTGATAGTTCTGGTCGGATTAGGAAACAAAGCTTTTCAATCCATGTCAGGAGGATATGACATATCAAATTTCTTAAGTGACCTACCATTAATCATATTTACATATTTTGGGCTTATCGCCATTTGGGGAAGAGCAAAAGATAAAAGCTATTTCTCAAAAAAATTCTGGCGTATTTATTTTTGCTCTATCCTATTAAGCATTCTTGCGATTCCATTTTTTGAAACAAATACCCTTAACATGATCAAAGAATTCGGTATTGTACAAGCATTGGTATCATATATTGTAATGTCTTTAATTATGGCTCCATATTATTGGGGATTATACTCCTATTCATTTAGTTCAAACCGTATATGGAAAAATGCCTAACTAACGACTATGGCGTCAATAACTTATTTTTACCTGTATTCTCATCCCACATGACGCCATCTCTTAGCATCGAATTTAAGATAATTACCATCTTTCTGACACATGCAATGATGGCGACTTTT